>JAUWOI010000146.1 GCA_030612185.1 Anaerolineae bacterium | reverse complement strand
GAGGCCGGCGAAGCGGGCGAGGAAAAAACAGCAGCACCAGAGGCGGAACCCGGCGAAGCGGACGAGGAAGAAGCCGCAGTACCAGAGGCGGAAGTCAGCGAAGCGGGCGAGGAAGAAACCGCAGTACCAGAGGCGGAGGTCAGCGATGCGGGCGAGGAAGAAACAGCAGAGCCAAAGGAAGAGGAAGAGGCAATAACTCAACGCAGCGACTGAGGTAGAGGAAACCACAAGAGCCGGACGGTACAGAACACATCCCGCACTACACACCACGTTTCACGCCGAGCCAGACAATCGGCCGGAAGTGCGGCAGTGAGGTTTCCTCTAGTTCCCACGGACGTTTGATGTAGTGTGCTGAGCGCCTCTTAGCCGTCGCAGCCAACTGCGAAGAGGTAAGGGATGAACAAAAAGAAAAAAGCGGACAAGGTAAAAGAGGACAAGATAGAGATGGAGGGTACCGTCATTGAGGCATTTCCTAGCACCCAGTTCCTTGTACGGCTTGACAATGGCCACGAGGTGTTGGCTTACCTTTCTGGCAAAATGCGCAGATACTACATCCGTATCCTGCTGGGCGACCGCGTGCGAGTGGAACTCTCCCCTTACGACCTGACACGTGGCCGAGTTGTTTACCGATACAAACGTGGATATCGGCCAAAGGAGGAGTAGCCTGGCTTTGCCACCAGGCATACCCAGTCGTCCCGCTGTTGCCGTTCCACTAGAGCAAGATCTCCCCGCTTAAGCACCGCAACGACTTCTGGCTCCTGATCAGCGAGGATACCTGCAGCGACCAATCCCCCCCCAGAGCGTACCCGCATTGCGAGCCCCTCCCCCACCAGCTCCACGATCACTCTTGCCAAAATGTTGACCACCACCAGGTCGTAACTCTCCGACGCCTCTGCCAGAGACCCGCACATCACGCTTACGATTCCCTGTACCCCGTTGCTCACCACGTTGTCCCGTGCCGCCTCAACCGCTATGGGATCGTTGTCCACAGCCAGCACGTGTCCAGCGCCCAACCTGGCTGCCGCAATCGCCAGGATACCGGAACCGGTACCCAGGTCGAGTACTTCTGCCCCCGGACATATCAACTCCTCCAGCGCCACCAGGCACATCTGCGTCGTGGGATGCAGCCCAGTGCCGAAAGCCATTCCTGGGTCCAACTGGATGACGAGGTCTCCAGGTGCAGGCACATAATCCCGCCACGAGGGCCGGATGACGATGTGCTGACCCACGTGCAGGACATCCAACCGTTCCTTCCACGCTTCAGCCCAATCCGCTTCGGCGACAGGGCAGAAGGTGGGAGCAGAAACAGGCCGGATCTGGCCCAGGTGCCAGAGCGCCTCTTCGACGCGGCGTTTGTTGGCCCGCAGTTGGTCATCAACAGATAGGTAGGCCCTAACGATTACCGGGCCTGCGTTCCAACCCTCAGGCCCAGCTTCGATGACCACACCGCGATAGGCGTAGCGTGAGAGAACCTCGGCCACCGCCTCCGCAGCCTCGTTCTCCACCGTTACACTGACCTCAAGCCACTCCATACTGAATATTGTGCTCTGGATGCTGGATACTGGTCGCTGGTGCTACAGGCCCAGCAACTCCCGCAGTTCGCCCACGAAACTACGTTTCTCTTGCCAGATGGTCTCCGGCTCTAACGTTTCGCCCAGTTCCCGGAGGAGATGCTTCTGATCGCGGGAGAGTTTGGTCGGAACGGCAACCCGCACCAGCACCAGTTCGTCACCCCGGCCATTGCGCTGCAAGTGAGGTACCCCTCTGTTCCGCAACCGCAACACGGTACCGCCTTGGGTACCGGGAGGGATAGAGATTTCCTCCTCACCCTCCAGAGTAGGCACCCTCACCTCGGCCCCTAACGCTGCCTGGGCCACGTTGACCTGCAACTCTACCAGGACGTCGTCGTTGCGCCGCTGGAAGATGGGGTGCGGCTCTACGTCTAAAACGACGTAGAGGTTGCCGTGGGGACCACCCCACTCCCCCATCTCCCCCTCACCTGCCAGCCGGATCTGAGTGCCGTGATCCACGCCAGGCGGGACGGTGACGGAGAGCCTGCGTGTGACGTAGACTCGCCTCTCGCCGCCGCATCGGGAACAGGGGATAGGGATAGTCTCCCTCATGCCGTGACAGACGGGACAGGTAGTGACGCTGACGAAGGAGCCCAGGATTGAGCGCTGCACCCGCCGTACCTGCCCGGTGCCATTGCACTCCGAGCAGCGGACCGGTGACGTCCCCGGCTCTGCCCCACTGCCGTTGCACGCCGGACACACCTCGTAGCGCGTGAGTTCGATCTCTTTCTCACACCCGAAGACCGCTTCCTCAAAAGTCAGGTGCAGGTCGTAGCGCAGGTCGGCGCCACGCCGCGGTCCCCGACGGGTAGAGGTGCGAAATCCAAACCCTCGCCCGAAGACCTCCTCAAAAATCTCGAAGGGGTCACGGAAGCCAAAGTCGAACCCCAAACCCGCTCCGCCGGGTCCAACGCGGCCAAAGCGGTCATAGGTGACTCGCTTCTCCGGGTCGGAAAGCACCTCATAAGCCTCGTTGATCTCCTTGAAACGTGACTCAGAGTCGGGCGTCTCGCTGACGTCCGGGTGATACTGTCGCGCCAACTGCCGATAGGCCTTCTTGATTTCGTCCGGAGAAGCCGAGCGCTCGACCCCCAGCACCTCGTAGTAGTCCCGTCTGGCTGCCATAACTATCTAACGGAGTTGCGCCTCAAACCGACAAGTAATAGAACGCAGATTATCGCAGATAAAACAAAAAACCAACGTGGATCAGCGTTAATCTGCGTCTCAAATTCCGACTCGTTTGTCAAGAATCTGCACCATCAAGGAGTCTACGCCTCGCTGAACTCGCCCTCAATAACGTCTTCCTCACCACCTTCGGGTGGTTCACCTTCCGGCGGTGGAGGCGTGTCTGGACCGGCCTCCTGGTACATCGCGGCCCCTACCTGCTGCACCACCTGGCTCAGTTCTTCTGTACACCGACGGATAGCGCCGACGTCGCTGCCCTGGAGAGCGGACTTAAGCGCTTCGACCTTAGCCTCCGCCTCAGAGCGCAGGTGAGACGGCACTTTGTCTTCTTGCTCCCCCAGGAACTTTTCGGCGCTGTAAACAGCATTGTCCGCCACATTGCGGGCCTCTATCTCTTCCTTTCTCTTGCGGTCCTCCTCACGGTGCTGCTCGGCCTCCCGGATATTGCGCTCAACCTCTTCGTCAGAGAGACCACTGGAGGGAACGATCTGCATAGACTGCTCGCGACCTGTAGCCTTGTCCTGGGCAGAAACGTTGAGGATACCGTTGGCGTCAATATCGAAGGCGACTTCGATCTGGGGGACGCCCCGGGGCGCAGGCGGGACACCATCAAGGATGAACTTACCCAGGCTCTTGTCGTCAGCCGCCATAGGGCGCTCTCCCTGAACAACGTGTATCTCCACCTGCGTTTGTCCGTCAGTGGCGGTGGAGAAGATCTGGCTCTTGCGGGTGGGGATAGTAGTGTTGCGCTCAATGAGTGCAGTAGCCACACCACCCAGCGTCTCAATGCTCAGTGTCAACGGGGTCACGTCCAGCAGGAGCACGTCCTTAACCTCGCCACCGAGGACGCCGGCCTGGATTCCCGCGCCCAGGCCCACTACCTCGTCGGGGTTGACTCCCTTATGGGGCTCCTTACCGAAGAACTCGGCCACCTTCTGCTGAATGGCCGGCATACGGATCATGCCGCCCACCAGGATGACCTCATCAATGCCGGAGGGCTTCAGTTTGGCATCGGCCATGGCCTGCCGGCAGGGGCCGATGGTGCGCTCAATCAGATCATCGGTCAGTTGCTCCAACTTGGCCCGCGTGAGTTTCATCTGCAAGTGCTTGGGACCGGAGGCGTCGGCAGTGATGAAGGGCAGGTTGATCTCCGTCTCCATCACCGTAGAAAGTTCGATCTTGGCTTTCTCGCACGCCTCTTTCAGCCGCTGGAGAGCCTGGTTGTCTCCGCGCAGGTCAATTCCCTGATCTCTTTTGAACTCGTCGGCCACGTAGTCAATGATGCGCTGGTCCCAGTCGTCGCCGCCCAGAAATGTATCGCCGCTGGTGGATTTCACCTCGAAGACACCGTCTCCGACGTCGAGTATGGAGACGTCGAAGGTACCGCCACCAAGGTCGAAGACAGCGATAGTCTCGTCCTTCTTCTTGTCGAGACCGTAGGCCAGCGAAGAGGCGGTCGGCTCGGTGATGATGCGCAACACCTCCAGTCCGGCGATCCGGCCGGCGTCTTTGGTCGCCTGACGCTGGCTATCGTTGAAGTAAGCCGGGACGGTGATGACCGCCTGGGTGATTTCCTCCCCCAGGTAGGCTTCGGCGTCGGCCTTGATCTTCTGCAAGATCATGGCCGAGATTTCCGGCGGACTGTACTCCCTGTCCCCCATCCAGACCCGCACGTCCCCGTTAGAGGCCGCCGTGACCTTGTAGGGGACTAACTCCAGCGCCCGACGCACCTCCGGGTCATCGAATTTGCGCCCCATAAAACGTTTGATAGAGAAGACTGTATTCTCAGGGTTAACGACGGCCTGGCGCTTGGCGATCTGCCCGACCATACGTTCCCCCGTCTTGGGGTTGATGGCCACGACCGAGGGGAACAATCGTCCCCCCTCGGCGCTGGGGACGACGGTGGGCTCGCCGCCCAACATCACTCCGCAGACCGAATTGGTCGTGCCCAGGTCAATGCCGATAATTTTGCTCATTGCACACTACTCCTTCTTAGTCTTGAACCACCGGCTTCATCGGTGGTATGCTTTCACGCTGCAACTAACTCCGCGCGCGGTTCGATCAAACGTGAACGAACTGGCGCCAGTGTTTTATTCATCTCCATCCGACTCTTTTTCTGCCACATCTACTCTTTCGACAGTTCCGGCTCTGGGGCAGCAGGTGCCCTGGCCACCCGCACCAATGCAGGTCGCAACACCCACTCACCGAGCATGTATCCCCGCTGCACCTCGCCGATGATCTGACCCTCCTCGTAGCCCAAAACCTCCTCGTGAGTCACGGCTTCGTGATAACGAGGGTCGAACGTCTGTCCATCAGTCTCAATGGGCTCAGCGCCCTCAGATTCGAGAACAGCACACAGTTTGTGCTTGATCAAAAGGATCCCCTCACACCAGGTCAACTGACTCAAATCGGCAGGCAGGGTCTCAATAGCCCGTTCGAAGTCGTCCAAGGCGGGCAGCAGTTTGCGCAGCAGGGTCGCATTTGCGAGCGTCGTCACTTGCACTCGTCCTGCCTCCTGCCGTTTCTTGTAGTTAGAGAACTCCGCCTGAGTTCGCTGCCAGCCATCAAGGTACTCGGCTGCCTGGGCCTTGGCCTCCTCCAACTCCTCCTGCAGCCTCTCCAGTTCGTCGCCCGCCTCTTCCGGCTCCTCCCTGACCGCCGCCGTTTCTTCCGCTACTTCCTCCTGCTGCTCAACGATTTCCGCTGACACCTCGCGCTCTCTCTCCTCAGCCTGGATTTCAGCCTCCTTCTTTTTCTTCGTCACCTTGCCTCCTTGCTACTACGTCATTCGGCTTTTGTCACCCGACCATTGTTCATTGGTCATTGTCCATTGATTCATTGTTCATCATTGTTCATTCATTCCGCGTACATATCATACACCAGGTCAGATAACAACCCGGCGACGAAGCGCACGGCCGAGATAGCGCGGCCATAGAGCATACGGGTAGGGCCTACGACGCCCAACGCACCAGTGGCGAAGCCTGTCACGCCGTAGCGTGCCAGCACCAGGCTACAGGCCCGAAGTTCATCCCAACGCCCCTCGCCTCCGATCAGCACCCGCACGCTGCCGACTTCCGGGCCGAGGGCATCGGCCAGCACCACCCCGAGGAAACTGCGCTCCTCCATAACCCGCACCAGCCCCTGGGCTTTTTCCCCCTCGGCGAACTCAGGTTGCTGTAACACTTCGCTCAACCCATCGCGATAGACAATATCAGCGGCGTGCATATCGGCGCGGTGCATAATATCCACCACGAGTATGGCCACGTCAGCTTCGAGGGAGGGCAGAGCATCAATGCGGGCCTGGATCTCATCAGCGGCGAGCCCGTTAGAAGCCTGGTTAAGCCGGTCGCTGATCTCATTGAGGGCCTCCTGACTGAGAGGCTCGACCAGGGTCAGTAATTGCTGCTTGACCGTGCCTCCGCGCAAGACGAGGATGAGCAATACGAGTCGCCCTTGCGTGGAGATAAGTTGCAGGTGCTTGTAGCGCGATTCCGCGGCCTGGGGTGCGGTCACCAGGGCAGCCCCACGAGCAGTGCGGGCCAGGACGGAAGTTGCCAGTGGCATCCATTGCTCGAAGTCCTGGCGCGCCTGGTGAAACTGATGGGCGATGGTGCGGCGCTCGTGCAGAGGCAGGTCCACCTCTCCCAGCAGCCGTTCGACAAAGTAACGGTAGCCCTGGTGCGTGGGAACGCGCCCGGCGGAGGTGTGCGGGTGGGTAAGATAGCCCAACTCCTCCAGCAGCGCCAGTTCGTTGCGCACGGTGGCCGTGCTTATCTCAAGACCGTAACACCCGACCAGCGCGCGGGAACTAACCGGGGAAGCACTACTCACGTACTCCCGCACAACCAGGCCCAGAACAGTTTGTTGGCGCGATGTCAACCCATCCATTTCTCATCTATACCCAATTTAGCACTCTCACTGATAGAGTGCTAAAACTCAGTTCCCCATCATACCACAAGGCAAAGAATCTGTCAAACGGGTTTGGCAAGCAATTGGCAGTTAGCAGTCAGGGGCTAGCGGTTAGCGGTTAGCCGTTGGCAACTGCCTGTCTGGGTGCTGGAGGCTGGATACTCGTCCCTGCGCCTGTCTCTCATTTGGGCTTGGGGATTTGTTCATTGTTCATTGGTCATTGTTCATTGAATCCGGCGCTTCCGGTCCCTTGACCTCGTACTCTCCCTCGATCACCACGGACGGCTCGCCATCCTCCGCCACGCGCCACTCTTTGATACGCGCGCCCAGTGCCAGCAGGTGCTCACGCACCACCGCCGGCGGAGCCAGCTCGATGAAAAGTTTGATCCCGAACAGCAGCACAGCAAGGTCGTCCAGTTGGCCCAGGCCCGGCACTACGGCAGCAGGGATGAAGTCCACAGGGGAAAACACGTAAACCAGCGCCGCCGATGGGATCAACTTCGTCCACGTCGGCACCCGATGGTCCCAGAACAGCCGCCAGGCCAGACGTGCCTGGCGTGCAGTATCCTGCAGCCAGGATAACAGCGCACTGGTGTCATCTGGCTTGACTGGTATTGGGCGTCGGTCTTCACTCATCGTTTTACTCCTTGGTGTAAGCAGTACACAGTAATTATAGCCCCTTCATCTGAATACGCAACTTGCGTGGGTGGAGTTGCACATAGGAAGTCAACGGTTAACATCACCCCACCATTTGTCATTTGGGTGTATTTCATCTCGGTTGTAGGGCAATTTGGCAAATTGCCCCTGGGACAAGTTACCAACTTGTCCTACAACTCATTTGAAACGCACTCCTGTCATTTGCCATTGTTAATTGGTAAGCATCAGACCTCCGAGGTTTTGGCCGTGATTTGGCTTGGAAAGTGAGTGATGTGCCATTCAAAGTTGCCAAAAGAGCACTGCTTTGTAAACCTCGGAGGTCTTGTGGAGCGTTTTTTCCCCACTCCTCTGAACGCTTACGTTGATTGTTCATTTTTCCTGGTCAGGCTATAATAGGCCCACCATGCGTACACTCCACCAATGCCTTCTGGATACCGACCTGGTCCGGCTGAGGGTCATCGCCCGCTTCTGGGATGTGGAACTGACGACCAGCCGCCAGCGAGATGTGGCGGCCCAATTGGCCGAGGCGATGGCCACACCCAAGGCGGTCACCAGCGCCTGGGACGCGCTTCCCGATGACCGACGCCGGGCACTGGAATTGTTGCTCGCTGCGGGGGGACAGATGCCACTGCGGATCTTCACCCGCGAGTGGGGGGAGATCCGCACGATGGGACCGGGCCGGATGGAGCGGGAGCAGCCCTGGCGAGAGCCCATCTCCCCCGCCGAAGGGCTCTGGTACAGCGGCTTCATCTCCCGCGCCTTCGAGCAGGGGCCCGAAGGGGCATACGAGGTCGTCTTCGTCCCCCCCGAACTGCGGGCCCACCTGCCAGCCCCCCCCACCCCACCGCCAGCCATCACGCTCGAACCAGTCCCCGAACCCGCCGGTGCGCGTCAGGCCGGTGACGCCATCCTCGACGACACCTGCACGCTGCTGGCCTACCTCCAGAATGAGCGCTTACGCCCCGGCCCTGGCGGCACCTGGCCCGCCCGCCACGAGGCCCGTCTGGCCCATCGCCTGCGCGACCCCGACCCCGCGCGGGCGACCTTCCTGCGCCACCTGGTCCAGCATCGCGGCTGGCTGCACGTGACCGATACCGGCCGCCTGCGCCCCGACCCAGGCCCCGTGGCCGCCTGGCTCCAATCCTCGACCAACCAACAACGAAGTGTGCTCGCCGAAGCCTGGCGGGACGACCCGACGTGGAACGACCTGTTTCACGTCCCCACACTCCACCCCGAGGACACCGGTGCCTGGCGCAACGACCCGCTCCTGGCGCGACGGGCCATCCTACGCCACCTGGAAGCAATCTACCGTGAGCCTGTCGAACGGTGTGCCCCAGACACCTGGTACAAACTCGACGACTTCGTCACCGCCGTCAAGCAGACCGACCCCGACTTTCAGCGGCCCGGCGGCGACTATGCCACCTGGTACGTCCGCGACGCGACCACCGGTGCCTACCTCTCCGGCTTCGAAAGTTGGGGCGGCATCGAGGGAGCACTCATCCACTACATCATCACCGGGCCGCTAGCCTGGCTGGGCCTGACCAGTCTGGGAGCAAGCCGAAACTCCACACGTCCGCCCCCCCACACCCCCACACTCCCCCACCCTCCCTTCCGCCTGACCCCAGCGGGGGCAGCATTCCTCGGCCTGGCCGAACCACCGCCCGAACCAGAACCCGCGCCGCTGGCCCTGCGCTCCGATTTCACCGTGCTCGCACCCCCAGCCCGGCGCTACGCGCGTTTCCAACTGGCCCGCGTCGCCGACTGGGGGACCTCCCCCCTCGCAGGGGGGACTGAGGGGGG
>JAUWOI010000048.1 GCA_030612185.1 Anaerolineae bacterium | reverse complement strand
GTTGTATCTCTGGCGGACGGGCCTTGATGTACTCGCGAAGCAAGTCTGGTCCTGTCGGGCCGGGCTCGTCTGGGGCAAAGAAGGCACCTGCGTTGCGAAACTGTCTGCTGTGCTCGTCGCGAGCCCAGCGGAAGAAGGCCGCAAACAGCACCGAATGGGTGTGGCGGCGCACGATCTTCTCGTTGGTGACCACCACCGCCGGAGGGCGAATGCGGCCGGCGACGATGCGCTCAGGGTGGGCATAATGGGTGAGGTCGTGAGAGCGACGCTGGGCGTAGGTGAGGGCAAAGGCGGCCGAGTCGGTGCGCCGCCCGGCCCGTCCAGCGCGCTGCACGTAGTTGGCCGTCGTCGGCGGCACGTTACGCATCAGCACGGCCTGTAGCTCACCCACGTCTACGCCCAATTCGAAGGTGGTGGAGCAACTGAGCACGTTCAACTCGCCGCGCACGAACTTCTCCTGGATGGCCGCCGCTGCCGAACTGGCCCACTGGGCCGTGTGTTCCTCAGCGCTGATGGGGATAGGGTCGAGGAACTGGTACAGATGGCGATAGTGGTTCTGCACCCAACCCGGCACAGCGGCGTCTACTGGCTCAAGGGTGCCATCGCAACGATAGGCAGGACAGATACCGCGCACGTTGGCGTGAGAGAGGCTTCGGCAATGGTTGCACCGGTAGACGGTCTCACCTGGCACCGGTTCTTCAGGCTGGTGCTCTACGGCCTCGACGAGCGGTACCACCTCCCAGTAGTGATGGCTGAGGCGATGGACCACCCCTACCCGCCGACGGTTCTCGCCGGGCAGGTGATCGCGCCACACTGAATCGGGGGCGGTCAGATGTCTCCAGATGTCTTTTAACGTGCTGGCAGCAATCTCCCGGCGTTCTTCCCCTTCGGCTACGCTCCCCTCGGCTGTGCTCGGGACAGGCAGGGCGGGCTCCGATAGGTCCGTCGTGCGCGCTAGCAGGCGGGTCAAGATGTCCAAACGGCGGTTGTTCCCTCGCGTCGGGATCCAACTAAAGACGCCATTCTTGGCGTCAGCCCGCTCCCCCCGCATGAACAACTCTCGATTGCGTGGGGCAAATGCTTCGTCGCGTGGGTCCACGTTGTCAGGGAAGGTAACCGCACCCTGGTGACGCAAGGTGTCCAGGAGCAACGCCAACAGTTGCCATGCCTCGTCAGGGGTCAGACTCCAGGGGGGTTCCAGAAGTGGCTGGGGAGGATGCCATCGCTCGGGACGCACCAGGCGGAATTTGAGCAGTCCCAGCCCCTCCAGGCTGATACGGCGATCCCAGGCGATCAGATCTTGCATGAGCCAGGTGGCCATGAGTTGTTGGCGCTCGTCGTAGCTCTGGCGTTGCCTGAAAAGGCCAGCCTCCTCGGCCTGACGCTGCAACCGCCCGACCAGATCCTGCAGCCGCAAGCGCCCCTCGCGCCCAGCGGAATCCTCCAGCAGCGTCTTCAGTATCAAGCGGCGGCGCAGAATCTTCTGGTAGGTGCGTTCCAGGTAGGGGGCAAAGAAGGCTGCATCCTGCCGGCTGTCGGAGAAGGCCAGCAGTTTGCGTCCCTGACCGGGCAATTCCTCCATTTCCTCCTCGTCCGAAGCCGGCAAAGCCTGGTACAGTGAAGTAGCCAATACACTGACCGGGGCATCCTTGCCGGTCAGGAAGCGATAGATGACCCCGGTGTTGCTGCGCGCGCCACAGGAGACACAGCGTCGCAACTCGGGCTTGTCCTGGAGGTCTACCCGTCGCAGGGTCACTTTCGGTACGGATGGCTCACAGTCACATTCTGTATCCGCCCCGATGCCCGGTGCAACAGCGCCGCAATCCAGGCAGAGAGTGTAAGGTTCGTTTTCGTCTTCAGCGATTGTCTCCAGGTCTTCGCCGGTGGCGACTGCTTCGTCCTCGTCCAGCCCGGCGGTCTGGTCAGTCAGCAAGAAGTACGCCTTCTCGCCACGCGGATCGTCCGGTTGGCCGGTCAGGTGACGCAGAAACATCTGACCCCTCCCCCGGCCCCTCCCCGGATCGGAGAGGGGAGATTGCCGGTCGCCGTCTCGACTGTGTACCAGACGGCCCACAACGTAAGTCGCGCCACACCGGACGCAGGTCGCCAACTCGACCACCTGGGAACCACAGTGCGGGCATTGCTCCCGGCGAGTCAGAAACAGGCGTGGAGGATCACCCTTCGGCAGGCTCAGGGCAGGCTCCTGCCCCCCTCCTAACTCTCCCCCCACCAGGGGTAGGGCGTGAGCAGTGGTGTTGAGACAGGCAAAAGCGCCCTCCAGTGCCCGGGCGAAGACGTGGTAGCGGGCCGGGAGCAGGGATAGGCTGTCGAGGCCTGGCCTGGCGCGCACGGCCAGGTTGACCAGGTTGATCAGCCGTTCGGCCGCGTCTTCCTGATCGGAAAAGAGATCAGCGGCCAGATTGCTCAAAAAACGAGGTTCCTCGGCCAGTTTGTCCTGGAGGGCGCGCAAGCGGTCATCGCCACGCAGCAAGAAGTACAGGAAGCAGTTAATGGCTTCGTGTCCCTGGGCTTGAGATGCACCCTGTTGCGCCTCCTTGACGATGGTCAGAGGCACACCACGTTGAGTGGCCGTCTCAGCCAGCGTGTCAATCACATCGCGAGGCACCGCATCACCAGTGGGCAGGGCTTGCTGTAAAGCCGGATATAGATCAGGAGGACCTTCGCCCCACGGCCTGCCCATCGCGGCCATAGGAAGGCGCGTCGCCGCCACCACGTCCTGCCGTTCCGGGTCACCGTCCACCCACTCGAAGCGTTCCCCAAAGATCGCGGCGGCAAATCCGGTCACGGCAGGAAAATCCTCCTGCCCCCGGCCCAGGGTGGCGCTGGTGGCGATGCAACGCAGGCGGCCCGGTTCGCTGCGTACCACGCGATCCTTCAAGCGTCGCAGCAGCATGGCGATCTCAATGCCGGAGGCACCGCCGTAGACGTGGGCCTCATCCAGCACGATATAGCGCCAGTGCCGCCCTGTCTCGCCGTCGAAGAACTCACAATCCCGCGGGCGGAGGAGCAGGTATTCTAGCATGGCATAGTTGGTGAGCAGGATATGCGGCGGCGTCTGACGCATACGCTCCCGGCTGATCAGTTCGTTGTCCAGCCGGTGTTCGTGGGGGAACTGATCGCGGAAAGCAGCCTCCGCTTTCCTCTCTGTCTTCTCGGTTTCTCCAGTGTAACGTCCAAAAGTAATGGCCGGGAAGTGACCCATCACGCGGCGCAGCCGCTTGAGTTGGTCATTGGCCAGCGCGTTCATCGGGTAGAGCAGCATCGCTCTCACGCCTGCTTGGCTGAGTGTACCAGCATCACCCTCGCGCAGCAGGTGATCCAGGATAGGGATGAGAAACGCCTCGGTCTTGCCGCTGCCGGTGCCGGTGGCGATGATGACATTGCGTCCGCCGCGCACCACCTTGTCCACGCCCTGCTCCTGGTGTAGATACAGTGGACGTTCCAGAGGAAGCACGCCTGAGCACAGCGTGCGGAACCCCGGATGCAGCACACCGGCCCGCACCAGTTCCTCAATGCTGCGCCCATTCTTGAAGGGAGGGGATGCCTCCAGCAGCGGGCCTTTGACCAGCAGGTCGGGCGTTTCTAATGCCCGCCAGAACTGGCCGCGCAGGTCCTGTTCCCGGAAGGGATAGATGGTTTTCAGGTAACGCAGGTAACTATCGCGGATGAGGGCAGTGGTTTGTAAGGGATGGAGTTGTCCGGTCATAGCGTTCCTTTCCTTCGGGATATGGTAGTGGCGGCTTTAGTCGCTCTGGACTCCCTATGGAACGACTGAAGTCGTCACTACAGAAATTCAGGTCAGTTGGTTAGGCGGTTCTTCCGAGGTGAACTCCAACAACTGCAACGAGATTGCTTGCTCTTCGAAGCGATATCTGATTGTACCATGCCCGGCTTCCTTCTTGCTCCGAATGGGGTGTGCCTCCTGAAAGTGCAGTCGCAGGTCACCTTTACGCTGCGTTGAGAAGCCCTCGCACTTTGTGCAAGCAAAGACCCGGCCAGGCTCCAGGAAACGCACCGAGGCTGATGCCAGGTCAATGGTGATCGGTTCGGCGGATACGTCGGGGCGCAACGTGACGTGGAGTTGATAGTCGCTTCGTTTCCCCCCGACCCACTTGGCTTCAGTGTCGGTGCGGGGATTCTCAATACGCTCGATACGCCCCCACCCGACGTCACAGTGCACCCAATCTCCCACACGCACGACTTCTTCTACAGCCCGGCTCAAACCATCCAGCAGGCGGCGCGCCACCGGGATTTCAGTTTGTCCCTGCAGACACTCCACCGCAAAGTTGGGATTCAGCGCCAGAAGCGCGATAGCGTCGCCATCAGAGAGCGTGGCATCGTCAATCCACTCCAACACCGTGTTCACTCCCAGCACGTCTCCCCGACGGATCAGTTGCTGCACTGCGTGCAGACGCGCCGTTTCATCCTCAAGCAACAGCAACTCCTTGCACGTGGCCTTGGGCAACAGGCCTGATCTGGGCAGGTTGGCCAAATAGCGCCGAAAGTGCTCCGGCGAGACCTCACCCTGGCTGTGCGCGCGTCGAAGGCGATCTATCCGGCCGGCGGAGAACATCTTCAGTTGCAAGGCCTTCTGCGTGGCCGGATCGCCGGCGGCCTGCACCAACTCAACCAGGGCGACAATCTGGGGTACTGTTCCGTCGTCCAGGTGTTCGAAGCACCACTGCCAGTCCGATTGGGCCTTTTGAGGACCACCTGTATCGTAGCAGACGAACGCTCGTTCCAGGAGAAGCTCGAAACGCTTCCCTTGTTCTTGAATCCTGATGTCCAGGTACTGCAATTGCCTGTCGGGCGGGATCAGCTCGACATCGGCAGTGCCGGGTGTGCCTTGCGGCGGCATCTGGGGCGCGACCAGGGACACCCAGGGGTCCACGACGAGGAATTCCACGCGATACTTTCCCGAGCGGAAGTTGCCCGGTGAGACGTCAAGAGTCCAGGTTTCCTCGGCCCCATCGGGGATGGGCTGTTCAAAGACAGGACCCCACGGTCGCCAGAGAGGCCAGAAACGCACGTGACGGTTGCTCAGCCGAGCCAGTTCGCGCCACCGTAGCTCAAAGACTGCGTGATCACCGACACGACGAGGTTCCAACTCAACGTCATCAACGACCAGCGTCCGGGTCAGGCTAAGAACAGGCAGACGCAGGGGCTCCTCCCGTCCGGGCAGGTTCCATACGTTTAACTCAAAGCGTAGGAACGGGGAACGGCTGGCCCTGATTGTGTCCAAGAAAGCCGAAAGATCGAAGCGGTAGAGCCGCTGCCTGCCAGGCTGCAGGGCTGCGTCCGCCACCTGCAGTTCTGCGCTGTCCACGTCCAGCAGCCGCAACCCCAACCTGGTCTGGTCCGCTTCGACCGGCTGGACCGAGCTCGCCGAAGTCAGCGGTAACGCAACCAGCAGGCAGGGGGATTGGATCTGCAGCAGCGCATCGACAGTGTGCTTGAAAATGCGTCCTGTCCACTCCCTGCGAGCGGGGCCTGCCTGTTCCCCAGCCAGCGTCCAGCGCGGGCGGCGGATTGGCACAGAGACAGGCACGCGCACGGCCTCGCCCGAAGGCGACGGCCTCACAATGGTGAGTTCGACCCTGGTCACATCTGACCCCGCCTCGACCTCATACTCCCAACCATCTACGGGTCGCTCCACTGCCCGAACGCGACACTCGCCGCCTTCTCCCTGGCACTCAAGGTCGTTGCCTGGCGAGGTTTCGACCCGGAGCGTCGCTGGCTGGGGGTTGCCTTGGGCGTCGGGCAGGTGCAAGATTTCGTGGCCCGAGAGCCTCAAGTACGGCACGACGCGCAGCGGCAACTCTGCATCGCGCCCGAGGGGACCGCGCAACCGCACGGCAAAGTTGCCACAAGGGGCCTCGCCCAACAGGGACGGCAAGCTCAACGGCAGGTCAATGTGATTGTCGCCAACTGTCAAATGCGAGCGCAGGTCAGCCAGTGTCATCGTGGTACGCAGTTCGGGGACAGCAGGCCATTTGTTGCGTACCGTCAGCCGCCAGCGGGCCAACTCCTCGTCCAGGCTTCTCCGGCCAGTGAAGGCCTGCCCTGAGCGAAGTCGAAGGGGTATTCGTACACAGGGCGGAGGGCCGACGTAGACTGGTGCGCGGACGGTGGATGCTTCCGGCAAGAGAAGTTGCCCACCTATCAAGTGAGGACGATTGGAGGACTCGTCCGGTCGCAGCGGCACAGTCAGAACCGTCTCCCCGTCTCTCAGCAAGGTGAGGCGGGTGGCGTGGCTGAGATCCCATATCTGCCCGCAAAAGTCCGCCCAGCCCCAGGGCAGGCGTGGCAACTCTTCCAGAGAATCAGCTTCTTCGACTTGCAGTTCAGACCACGCAGGATAGAGCAACCCCAGGCGGCGCGCCGGGAGGGAGTGCTGCCACGAAAGCAGGGTGCCCCGTTCCGGGTCGAAGGCGAGTAAAGGGCGTTCGTCGTCCACCCCCTGGTAGCGCCAGGTGCGCTTGACCTGGCCGTCGGCCAGCAGGGAGACCTGGACCATCGCAGCAGGCTGGCTCAAGGAAACCGACTCGGCATTGGTCTTCAGGTCGAAGCCGGTCCGGCGCACGCGGACGGGGACGGTGTACGTCTCCTCGCCGGTCATCACCTGCCAGACAAAGTCGGCCTGGATCATAGTGGCCGGCACCTGTTGTGGAGGCAAATCGAGGATCACGCCCTCTCCCCACGGGTCAACCAACACCTCTGGCTTGCGCAGACGCCACCGGTCGGCCGATTCGCGCTGCACCTGGTCGGCGCTTTGCTCCGCGATCCACTGGCGGTAGGCGCCCACCACCCGCTCCGGCAGCCCAACCTCTTCGGCGTCGGGCACAATCCCAGAGTCCAGGTATTCCCAGGCCACCTCTCGGCAACGCTCTACAAAGTCCTCGGCCACCTGACCGCCGTAGGCCAGGAAGCGGATCACCGGCTTGTCGGTGAAGTACTGAACGCTCGACTTCCACTGCCACTCGTCAATCAGTTCTGCGGCCGATATGTCGGCGTACTGGACTCGCAGGACGGATGGCTGCAACATGTTGTTGAAGAAATCGGGCAAGCAGTAATTGGGGATGCCGCCGTGAGCCAGAATGAGGCTGACGTAGCGGTGTGCCTCGGCGCGCATGTCGTAGAACAGAGGCAGGCCCAGATCTTCCAGGACCTCCTCGAAGGTCTGGCCTACCTGCCACGTGTAGCTGCTTTTTAGCCCAGTGACCTGGACGACCTCGCTCCAGTAATCGCCGCCCTGGTAGCCGTAAATGCCCTGCGCCACCAGGTAGACGGCAAAGGCGCATGGGTAGTCGTGCCGCAGGGTACGCAAGGCTCGACTGTGGCCCAGGGTTCGCACACGCAGGCCGATGACCTTGCCCAGTTGAACGCACTCGTCGGCGGTGATGGGGATTTCACCCACCAGTTCGACCTGGCGAACCTGGGGGGCGAGCCAGGTTTCCCAGTCCTTTAGGGTGATACGGTTTGGTTGGGGGACGTCATCCATATCAGACTACTGTGGGAGTTGGGTGCTCTAGTTTGATCTCAAAACCACAATGCGCTCTACAATCTCCTCTAACGTGGTAGAGGTTTTACCTTGTTCGCGGGATCTTTCGATGATATGTTGAATGACGGCAGGACATTTGATGGCGTGCTTCTTCTTGGCAAAACCCAGATCGGAGCGACATTCGTCCAAAACAGTGTCGAAGCATGTCCCTCCTAACTCCGTTCGCAGCGTAGTCTCCAAATCCTGTTTGAAACAAGCGTGGTGATCTGATACTTCCTCAGGCCAATCTTCCACTGGCGTGGCCATCAGACGTAGCAGGCGATGATTATCTTCAGGCTTGGCATCTTTATCGCCCTGGTCGCTATCCCACACGACGTAGACTGGAATCTGGAGTTCTCGGAATATCGCCGTTGGCCTGTCGAGGTTATTCTTCCCCATGCAAGGTATGACCGAGATTTCCATACTGTCGAGATCATAGCCTTTGGACTGGGCCACGCCCAGAATAGCGGATCGATCGTCCTCACCCTCCACGAGGACAGCCACACCAGCGAAGAAACCTTCGTTCATCCATGGGGTCATCAATGTTTGAAGCCTTGGTTGTAACGTTTTTCCCGAGTATGTTCCTTCGGGCTTATCATCGGCCGTCTCGATTATCGCTGCTATCTTGTCCCAACTGGTTTGGAACACGACGGTATGTTTGGGACCACCATCCTCAGGAGGGTGCTTGCGCAACAGTCGAATGGTGTGAAATCGCTCAAGGTCTACAAAAAGTGGACTATGTGTCGCATAGAGGACCTGAGTACTTTGAGCTACGCCTTTGATCCTACCAGCCGCCAGTTGGAACAAGACCCTGGATAGATGGCGTTGCCGACTAGGATGTTGGTATAACTCCGGCTCTTCAATTCCCAAGATGAGGTTTGGCATCATCGCGTCGAGTCCTCGCGTTGAGGGCGAAGACCCATTGTCAGGCTCGCTTGCGAGGGTTCCTGCTCCGGTCGGTGTGGTCGATGGAGCTTGGGCCATCGCCAGATGTTGAAGCATAGTGAGAATAAAAGCTCTCTGCAGGCCATGTCCGGCTCGTCCAACAAGAGAAGCATAACCATCTTCCACCAATCGCACGTCGGCCTTGGGCATAGGAATATCAATCTGCTCGTCTGTGATCCAATCCAGGTTGACCGAAGCATCAGGGACATAAGTACTCAGTGTACCACCCAATTCGCTCTCAAGCGTGGATAGCTCTACGAGATTGTCTGGGTCCATGATTTCCTCGTAGCGATCCTGGGTGTCTTGCCGCAACTTCTGGATCTCCTCGCGCTCTGCGAGGGTGCTGCGAATGACAAGGTCCATAAGGTCAGAAAAAACGGTCCCCCTACCTTCGGCCGCATCCTCAGAAGCATCTCTCACCGCAGGGATAGACAGAAAGCGAGTAAACCTTTCGAGATGCGCCTGACCAACTTCCTTGAAACCGAAGAACTGTCCGTCATCACGCCCCATGCTGCACTCATCTAGGTGCTCACTTTCCCAGGCCTCAAGCGCTATGGGAGCATCAGCTTGTTTGGTCCACTTGGGCAACGAGGCGTACTCTTCTTGAGTTCGGAGTGCCTCATATAGTTTCTTCTTCTCCGCGGCGCTCGATGCGGAGCGAATGGGCTGAAAATCGGGGTTGCGCTTGCTGGCCCCATAGTATTTCTGCGATCCTCGGCCAAGAGGCCACGTCATCTCCTTCTCGACGGTTAGCTCGCCGTCTACAACGTACTTGTTGAAGAGTTTCTTCTCTTCGTCCGTGAGGTGAGTAAACGTGACACGGGCGATGATAGGCTTATTCGTGTCGCCTCCGTAGAAGTCCTGTGCCGTATATCTGGCATTCGCTGTGTAGAAAAGATTGAGAGCATGCAGGAACGATGACTTGCCAGTGCCATTAGCGCCTACGAGGACGGTCAGCCGCTCGCAAGATAACGTTTCACTTCGGATACAACGAAAGTTCTCAACATAGACGGACGTGATGATCACGACGGCCTCCCAGTTATAGGTCTCATACCTCTACGGGCCACCTTGGCATGAAGGTATTATTGGTTTCTTTGACGGAGACAATATTCGAGACGAGGAATTTGCGGATGTCCTGCTTGAGAATGTCGTAGCAATATAAGTACTGGCGGCCTTTCTCAAAGCGATAGCTATACGGCTCTGCTTCTCGTGTCTCAATGCTGCCATCTTTCTCCCGAGCAGTGAGGATAATCGTGTGGCGATTGCGGCCGGCAGATGCAATGGTCTGTTTGATGCTCATTGATGCCTCCTCTCACTCATAACGCTCTCGCCTACGCCAGCCCACTCCGCCGCAACCACCGATTCGTCTCGCGGATGACCGTGTCGAGGTGCGGCAGATCGGTATCATCGCTATGTCCTGACAATGGCCTGCAACGCCTCCGGCTCCAGGTTGAGCCGCAGTCGCCAGCGGGCCATGGTTGGGCCTTCGTCGGGCAACAGCAGATCGAGCCGAGTGTAATTGTCGCCGACCATCTCTTGTAACGTTTCGATCAGCACCGGTGTGTCCAGCCCATAGAGCTCCAGCAGGTAGCCCAATCGTTGAGCCACGGAACGACGGCCTAGCCTCTGGGCATAGTCAGCCAGCCTGTCCCAGTCAAAATCATCCTGGCGTATCCACAGACCAGTGGCAACCTGACCAACTCCAGCGCACAGGTCGGGGCGGGCCAGGCCATCAAGGATAGTCTTCTCCAAATCACTGACGGTCACTTGCTCGTAAGGTGTCACCCAGACCGGTTCGCAGCCCCACAGCGCCGATGGAGGCGCGTAGACGAAGCGATAGGGCACGCCCAGGATCTCGCGGTCTGTCAGTCGCCGGGGAGTGGTGACTATAACGGTCGTGACTGGACGGGTGAGCATGTTGTGGACGTCCATCGCACTTTCGTGGGAGACGTAGTAGGAGGTTTCTCCCAACAACTCGCGGGCGATAATATAGCGGTTGACCTGGGGAGTCGCTTCTTCGCCCGACGACAGCGGCACGATGGCGTAACGGCCGGCCGTGAGGCGGACCAGCCAGCCGGCGCGGGTGAGCCGGCGCAAGGTCTTCAGGGTCGCGTCGTAACTGCTGCCCAGAACCTCCTGGGCGTCGGCGACGGAAAAGATGGTGCGGTTATCTTCGGCCAGCACCGTGAGCAGCCGGGCACTGGTCGAGCCGAGGGTTTTACTGGCCATAGAGCTTGTCCTGAGCCCCTCGACTTTGATCGGGACAGACTCTGCCGAAGGGCTATCCATAAGGTTTTGTGCATAGAAAAGGTTGATTTGAGTCATATTCTATACACAAAACACCACTTGTCAACTTAGAGCAAGTTCTTCACCAGCGTGTCGCTCAGTTCCGGCTAGAACGTGTGGTCGGCACAGAAAGCCAGGCATGCGTTCCAATCTGAAAGAACGATGGGAGGACACTCGTGCTCATTTCCGATGGATTCAGCGCCGTGAATGACCAGGTATACTTGGTGCCGTTGACGGTGATCGAGACGGTGTACCTCGCTCCCGACACCAGGGGCTCACGCGGCATGATGACAATGGCATCTCTGCTATTGAGAATACTGCGTCCCAGTGATTGAGCGCTGTTATCGGAGTTAGCGTAGTTTGTCTCATCGAACACGCAATGCTCACGCGCTACGCCGTTCTCCAGTAACGACGAGGAGGTGACGTTGGGTGTCTGATCGCCGCTGCCGATTTGCAGTATGATCGGTGACCCGCTGGGAGCAGTATAGCCCGGACAACTGGACAAGGGGTCGGGATACTCTCCCCAATGCTCCAACACAGGCATATACTTGCCATCTCCTGGGAAGTAAATCGGGAAGGTAATGGTGGGAGAAATGCTTCCTAGTCCACGAATGACGTCAAGGGCTGCGCCCATCCGATACCAGCCGATGCTCTCTCGGTAGCTACCAAAGCCAACCTCGCGCAACGCCGGATCGATCATGCCAATTCCGTGGAAAGGCGCCTGCACCCACGTGTTGATGGCCTCCAGATCAGTGGCGTTGACATCGGAAGAGACCATCAGGTTACTGCTGGCTGCTGCCTGTACGCCCTCCGGTGTGTACCACGGGTTTGCCGAATTCTCGTCGTGACCCAGGTAATCGTTCTTGACCATGTAGCGGGCGTGATACCAGTCCCCCGTGCTGTAGGTCGCATTTTCGGTGACCGGTGGCAGTTTCGCCAGCGCACGATAACAATTCACGGCCCCCAGCCAGTCCTCTGGTGGCGGAGAAGGAGGTTTGAAGACAATCGGCAAGAATGTGGTAAAGGTATCAGTGGCTTGTAACTGTGTGAGCACCTCCATGGATGGTGATGTTTGCTCTGAGCTGACCCCTTCCGGAAGCACCCATAGACCCAGCATCAGCATCAACGTGCCTGTCACGATACTTGCTACAAGCCGTGGGAAGGGATTTCTGGGGTACATTTCCAGGACCTCCAAAGATGTATGCTGAACGGCGCACAACAGAATCCCATCACCTTGCGACGGAAGTCTCTACAACAACTGCCCCTGCTCCGACTCCGACTCCGCCCGCATCAGCGCGTTGTCGTAGTACATCAGCAGCCCCGCGTCCTCCTGCAACACTGATGGCCTCAGCCGCTCCGCCACCTTGACGATGAGGCGGTAGTCACGTTCGTGCCAGGCATGCTTGAAGCCGGCTCGCACCGCCTCCGTGCGGAACACCTTCAGCCGACCCTTGCCCTCGGCGTACTCCTGGAACTCGCGCAGCAGCGACCGCTCGCGCAGCTTCTCCAGATCCTCCTGGTGGCCTGGGTCGGGCACGTACCAGCGGTCCAACTCGTCCTTGAGAAAGTTCTGGGCCAGTACATCGCTCAGTTCCGGCAGGGCCTCGTGGCGGGCCTGGTGCAACTCGCGCAGGAACTTGGGCTGGAGGTCTTGATACGTCTGGGGGCCGGAGCCAGTGGATGGGTCCAGTTCGCGGCGCAGCCATTGGATGGCCGATTTCTCGTCAGTGACGAAGAGGGCAAGTTGCACCACCTTGCTGACCTGCATCCGCCGCCGGTCGTACTCGGTGACCTGGTGGGACAGAAAATACATCCCGTCCCGCTCCGGGAAGCGCTGCTCGAGCCCGGCGTAGAACTCGGCGGCGCCCAGCGGCACGCTAAAGCCACGCTGGATATGGAAGGCGACCATACAGTCGTAGAGCAGGTAGGCCTGCCGCTCGGCGACGACCTCCAGTGCGCCGTCCTGCTCGACGACGATGGGCAGTTTGTCCAGGTGCTGCCGGGCGAAAGTCCACGCTCCTTCCTCAGTCCCGGCTTGCGCCAGGAAGCGGCGCTCGAAGCCAGTGCGGGGCTTGTATGCTGAGATAATCAGATCTTGCTTGACGGTACCCGCAGCGGTAACTTGCTTGAAGGTTTTCTGCTTCTTGTCCAGGGTTCGCACATCTGCAACTACGAAACCTGCTCGGAGAACTGCCTCCTGTATCGCGTTCCAGATGGCATTCTGCGAATTGTGGAACTCAACGGTCATCCACCTTCCAGGCTTAAGCACTCGATACATTTCCAGAAAGCAAGCGTGCATTAGGTTTTGGTACTCACTGATTTGCTTTCCTTGTGTAGTATTGACTATTGCCTCCGGCGCTTGGCAAGTACAGATCTTTAGCCACGATTCCCAGAGGAAGTTACTCTCTGAATACATAATATTTGAGCCAAACGGCGGATCAATAAATACATAATCCACAGAGGAATCACTAAGGTTGGGCAAAGCAGTAGTTGATTGGGTAGTTACGATTGAGGAACGCGAGAAGCCTCTTTTGGCTCTTTCGCCAGAGAGTATCTGTCTCATCTTGCGCCGGAGTGCGGAAAAAACGTTTTGCTCTTTTATGAGCGCGGGAATGTACAGATTATTGCCAGCAGGCTGACCTCCTCCGGCCGTTCTGTACTTGTACAGGTGAGTCGCTGCAAACGCCACTGAGGTCAGAAGATACCAGAGCCGATTCTGCAACTGTCTTGGATAACTTGTGGCTTTGTGCCGAAAATCTGAAAGAGATTCAAGCACTCGCTCAAAGTAGAAGTCGTACACTCGAGTATAGCCAAGGTGATAGCCTGCACGCCAAGTGTCACCCCACTTTTCTCCCCTGAAAAGCATCAGTTCTTTGGGGAACCAGTTTGTCGGAATTCTTTCTTCAACGCTCTCGAGTAGCTCGATATCATCCTGACTTGGTGTTTTTCGGTGACGCTTCTTTCCGACCTTGTACGAAATCTCAACTGGAACCCGCCTGTATTTGGTCACCACTTCATTTGTCACTGTGTCATAGACTGCCTTCCTCGAGTATTCGAGTTCAATCCGGCTTGACACTACGCCACAGTGTGGACATTTGTAGTCATTCTCTGCTTTGGTGATTCCCCAGAAGATTATGTCTCCCCCACAGTTGGGGCATAAGAATATAGTTGACCACACTGTATATTCCGTTACTCCCTTTGCTTTGCCATCGGTGTGCGTTGTCGCGTACATCCAGCCGTATTCATCTTCCACCTCTTGCAGGATGCGACGGGCCTCGCGCTCATAGACGACCATGTCTACCGGGGTGTTGTAGTTGTAGGCGATGAACGTGGCAGCAGGGGATAGATCTACCAGTACAGGCTTGCGTGCCCCCAGGCAAGAGATGGCTTGATCCTGTGCATTCAAAACTGTGCCGTCGTCTCTCACCCGATAACCCAGGCTCTCTACTGTCCCCTTGTCGCCGCAGAGTTGGGCCGCCACGCCGGTCATGCCGGTGCCACAGAAGCCGTCAAAGACAATGTCTCCAGGGTCGGTGTAGTGCAGGATGTAGCGCATGATGGCTTTGTGGGGCACTTTGGTGTGGTAGGAGTGGGCGTTGTAGATAGGGTCGTTCTTGCCCTCGCTCACGTCGGCGGCGAAAGGCTCGCGGTGGTACACGGGTTCCGAATCCCCAATCCCAAATCCCAAATTTCCGTTATCCTCGCTGTCATCGGGCAGGCCCAGTTCTTCGCGCAGGTGGGCGCGCTCGGCTTGCCAGCGGACGACGATCTCGGGCAGGAAGGGGTTGGGGCAGGCGGTGTAGTAGGGCGGGTCGGAGAGGGCCAGGATGTCCTCG
>JAUWOI010000171.1 GCA_030612185.1 Anaerolineae bacterium | reverse complement strand
CTGCGCTATCTGCCGATGGGCGGCGCTGCGCGTGTTCTCTACTGCCAAATCAACCCGCGCTTCTTCGATCAAAGGCAAATAGCGATCCAGTTTCTCAACCTTATGCTCCACATAATCCCTCAAATGCGGATTCACTTCCATATTCCGGGTGAAGATAGACACTTCCATTGAACTTCCTCCTTTGCAATATATTTGGCGTATACTGAACATACGTGAAAACCAGAACGGTTACTACTCAGGTGCAACGCACTTTTGCTACAAATCTGCTGTTCTACGGTGCAATCTGCTGGACGAAATCGCTGAAATGGCAAGAAACAAGTGCGTTGCACCTTATGGCTGAGTAATTACCAGAACGTATTTAGCGCGCATGGGCCAGTGTCAAAGCCTGCACACCCCGCGCTCCTCCCTCGTATAGGGCCACGGCGCAGGCCTCCAGTGTAGAGCCCGTGGTACATACGTCGTCAATCAACAACACCTGCTTACCGGTCAGTGCGTCGCCGGAGCAACGGAAAGCGTCGCACACATTCTCTTTCCGCCGCCTGGCGTCGAGTTCGACTTGCGGGGCCGTTATACGCCACCGCACCAGCGCCTGCTCGTCCACCAGCAGTCCAACCCGGCGTGCCATCTCGTGGGCCAGCAACGCCGCCTGATTATATCCCCGCTCGCGCAGACGGGCAGTATGCAACGGGACAGGCACTACGACGTCGGCCGGCATTGGATGCTGCATCCAGTAGGCTACCATCAGGCCACCCAGAGGCTCGGCCAGCGCAGTGCGCCCGCGATACTTGAGCCAGTGTATCGCCTCGCGGAGCGTCCCCTAAGAGTAGACAACCGAGCGGATACATTCGATCCGCAATGGAGCAGTCCGGCAACGTGCACAAAGTCCATCGGCCACAACCACGTCTCCACAGCGGGCGCAAAAAGGAGGCTCAACGCGAGGGACCTGGGCCAGACAGTCGGCACACAGCCACGCGCCCACCTGGTGACAACCGATACAATGTGGGGGAAACAGAAGGTCCAGAAACTGGTTGCGAAAATCACACCAGTGGAGACCAATCGTCTCAATGATCGACACAGGCAAGGAAACCCCATCCCCGACGTCAAATTCCTACACCAGCCTGTTCACCTAAAACCCAAAGCCGCCTACGTCCAAATTCATCATCGCGATCACACTCGGCCCCAGCAAGACGATGAAAATAGCAGGAAAGATCAGAAAAGCAATCGCAGGTAACATTTTGATCCCCGCCTGGCGAGCCAGTTCTTCAGCCCGCTGACGCCGCCGCACACGCATCTGATCCGACTGGATGCGCAATACCGTGGCAATACTGACGCCCAGTTGATCCGCCTGGATGATAGCCGCCACGAAAGTCCCCACGTCCCGGACCTCCATACTGTCCGACATATCACGCAGCGCCTCGCGCCGCAGTTTGCCCAACTGGATCTCCTGGAGCACTCGCACGAACGCTACGCTCAGTGCATCCTCCCACTTCTCGGCCACCCTGCCCATAGCGGCGTCGAAGCCCAAACCCGCTTCAACACAGATCGTCAGCAAATCGAGCGCATCGGGTAGCGACTTGATGATATCCGCTTGTCTGTCTCTGATCTTGCGCCCCAGCGACAACACCGGCATATAGTAACCTAATCCAATCCCCACCACAATTAGCAGTATGCGCTGCATGACGGGCATAGTCTTTGCCACAAAAAACAAAGCAACCCCCAGCCCTCCCAACAGCAGCGCCGCCAACACACGGAGGCCCAGGAACCTGGTGATCTCGTAAGGATTACCCGCCAGGTCAAGTTTATGCTGCAACGCTTCTGAGCTATGCTTCGGCGAGAAGCGCACCACGAACTCCGCCAGGCCCGTAGTCAAAGGTAGTAGTACGCGCTCAATGAAGGGCTGGGACAGTTCAATCTCTTCCAGAGTGGGGGGGCGTTCCAGTGTGCCGAACTCCGCCAGACGGTCCTCAATAGCACCAGGTTGTCGTGACCGGCCCAGCCCAATGATAACCAGACCCAGGCCGCCTAGCACAAACACACCCAAAGCGATCAACATGGCGACTTGCATGTCTGCACCTCCTGGCAACTACACATCAATGCTCACGATCTTGCCGATGACCACAAAACCCGCCACAATCCCCAAGACCGCCACACCAACCATGATCCACCCGCAGCGCTCGGTAAACAACAGTGACATGAATTCCGGCTGGATGAGATAGATAACCACCGAGAGGACGACCGGAACCATGGCCACCATGTAGCCCGAAATGCGGCTCTGAGCCGTGAGGGCACGGATATCGCCTCTTATCCGCACCCGCTCCCGGATGGTATGACTGATCGAGTCCAGCACCTCCGCCAGGTTACCGCCCACCTCGCGCTGCACATTGATGGCCGTGATCATCATGTCCAGGTCGTCGCTGGGAACGCGACGTAGCATATTACTCAGTGAGCGCTCCAGTGTCAGGCCGAGTTGTACCTCCTGCCCGACTCGTCCGAACTCAGTGGAGATTGGTGGTCCCATCTCCTGTGCTACCGCATCCATCGCCTGCATGACGCTGTAACCTGCGCGGAGAGAATTGACCATCAGGTTGATGGTGTCGCCCAGTTGATCGTTGAACGCTCGCAATCGCCGGCCTCGCAGAAACGAGATGTACCAACGGGGAGCGAAGAAGCATACTACACCTGCCAACACCGCTGCTATGACCCGGCGCGTCAGGAGGTAGGCCACACCCCCGCCCAGGATCATCACAATCAGCGTTGCCGCCATAAACTCAACTACCGTTAGTTTGATGTCCGCGCGCGCCAATTGGGTGGCCAGGTCAGCCGCCACCCCCCCGCGGACCAGCGCACGGTTTAGAGCATCCCCCAATGGTGAACGACGCTCAGTAGCAACAGCCGTCCCCACACTCTCCAGGCCCAGCCGGTCTTCGATAAGAGAACGGCCGGCCCGGCGGGACCAGACGATCCCTCCCACTATCACACTCAAGCCGATTGCTGCAAGTGCCACTGGTACCCAGAGCATCCTCAGTCCTCCGCTCGGCGCTTCCCTTCCCCACGGCAGGGCGTGAGAAGCAAGCCTTAATACCGCGTCTTTCGCCCCACACCAAAGATGGTGGGCGGCAGATGAATGTCGGCTGCCTCAATCTTCTTCATAAACTTGGGGCGCAGGCCCGTGGGTCGTAGTACGCCAATCACCCGACCGTCCTCGTATCCAGCCAACTCAAACTTGAAGACGTCGGACATGGTAATGATATCCCCCTCCATCCCCTGGACGTCGGTGACAGTGACGACCTTACGGCTCCCATCCCGCCTGCGTTCCAGTTGGATGATCACATCCAGTGCAGAGGCAATTTGCTCACGGATAGCCCGGTGGGGCAAGTCCATCCCCGCCATCAAAATCATATTCTCCAGACGGGCCAGCGCATCGCGAGGGGTGTTGGCGTGAATGGTGGTCATGCTGCCCTCGTGGCCGGTGTTCATCGCCTGGAGCATGTCAAAAGCCTCGGGACCCCGACACTCGCCTACGACGATGCGGTCTGGACGCATCCGCAGGCTGTTGATCACCAGGTCCCGGATGTCAACCTGGCCCCGGCCCTCAATATTAGGCGGGCGCGACTCCAGCGTCACGACGTGCACCTGGCGCAGTTGCAACTCGGCGGCATTCTCAAGGGTGATGATGCGCTCATCATCGGGGATAAAACCGGAAAGGACATTCAAAAAAGTCGTCTTGCCGGAGCCAGTGCCTCCCGAGATCATCACATTTAATCTGGCCACCACGCACGCCTTCAACAACTCCATCGCCTCCGCTGTCACACTACCCAACTCGACTAATCGTTCGACCGTGAGTGGTATCTTGAAGAACTTGCGGATCGTTAGCACGGGCCCGACCAGGGAGATCGGCGGGATCACTGCGTTCACTCGGGAGCCATCCATCAAGCGAGCATCCACGTAGGGAGAACTCTCGTCAATACGCCGCCCCAGAGGGGCGACGATACGCTCAATGATGCGCATCAGATGCTCGTCCGATTCGAAGACGGCGTTCGTACGATAGATCTTTCCACTGCGCTCGACGTAGATGTTCTTAGCCCCGTTCACCATGATCTCACTGATAGTGGAGTCGGCCAAAAATGGTTCCAGCGGCCCCAAGCCCAATATCTCCGCGACGATCTGCTCAAACAGCCGCTGTCTCTCCGCCCGACTGAGGACAATGTGCTCCTCAGCCAGGACGTTGTTGTACATCTCCTCGATCGTGCGACGCACCTCATCCGTCTTGGTGACATCCATCGTCGGATCCAGATCCGCGATCAACTTATTCTGGATGCGTGCCTTGAGGTCCAGATAGGCGTCTTGAGTGGGAGACGCTGGCCGGCGCCGCACGCGCAACTCGGTCATCCGCGAAGATCCAGGCGGGGCCACCTGCTTCTCTTTCTCAATCCGTTTCAGCAACGACATTTCTTCTCACCTCTCTGATATGCTCAAGACACGGGCACCCACCCCATCATCGCTCAAAGACGTGCCTCAGCCGCCGCAAACCCGTCCCTTCTGTTCTCACCACTCCTGCTGGCGCTTCTTCCCGCTCCTCTTCACTCTCCTCAGCCTCTGACAACTTACCCCAGACGTATTCGGCAAGTTGCAGGACCTCTTGAGAAACGGGGCGGTTCTGATCGCGCATGACAAATGGCACACCACGGTTGGCGGCTGCCATCGCCGAGCGCTCATCCAGCGGAATCTGGGCTGCCACGGGTATCATGGCCCGCTCAATCTGCTCTACCCGAATACCCGTGCGCCGGTCCACACAGTTAACCACCAGCGCGACCTTCTCCAGCGGATAGTTGAGTTTCGCCGCCACCTCGAGGAACAGACGAGCACTCTTGACGGCTGGGATATTCGGTTTTACGACGAGCACGATCATCGCTGCAGCATCAAACACGGTCAATGCGACGTCATCTATCCAACTCCACACATCCACGACGATGATGTCGAACTCCTCACGCATCAGCCCCAAGACCGCTTCAAGCGTCGGATTGCCTCCCATTCCCTCATCCGAAGATGTATTGGCGAGCAGACCCTCCGCCGCTTCCGGATGCGGTGGGGCTAACAACACCTTGATCCCCGAGCCGTGAGGAGTCAGCACGCTACTCAGCATATCGCTGTCCAGGTTCTCAATCTGGGGCACCAGGTCCGCGATGCTCCGGCTGGCCTGTAAGTTCAGCATCACGTCCACGTCTCCGAACTGAAAATTGGTGTCCACCAGCGCGACCTTCTGCCCGCTGCCGAGCATGTGCTGCAACGCGACCGCCAGGTTCACTGCGATGGTCGTACACCCCACACCGCCCTTGGGACTGAAGACTGCGATCACGCATCCCTCGCGCCGCCCTCCCTGCATCTTGGCCGAGGCAGCCGCAGTGGCGGACGACTGCACAGGCGTCATCACCGTACGGGTCTTCCCCATCTCGTAGACCCGGCGGATGGTACTCATCAGTTCATCACCGCTGGGCGGCTTGGTGAGAAAATCCCTCGCACCAGCCAGCATCGCCCGGCGCAGGTAGTCGGTCTCGCCCTGCACAGAGAGGATCACCACCTGGACCGTCGGCGCCTCCCGTAGGATCGTCTCCGTAGCGGTGATGCCATCCATGCCCGGCATGTTGATGTCCATCAGGACAATGTGCGGCTGGAACTGCTTGACCAGTTCGATGCCTTCCAGACCCGAGGACGCCGCACCGACGACTTCGATATCGGTGTCAAAGGAGAGCAACTTGCGCAGGTTTTCCCGCGTCTCGGCGATGTCGTCAACGATCAGGACGCGGATTCTCTCACCGACCAGTGGCCTCACGCCATGCCTCCCGCCTATTCTCCTCCTCCACCACCACCGCCATCACTGTATTGACCGGCCGCCTCACTCCTGGCAATGCGTTCCAACTGCATAAGCGGAGGCGTGACCCCATACGGTAACTTCGGCGGCAACTCGATACTAAAACGATCCATTATGTACTGCAACGTGACCGAGTCTGTGGTCACCAGTCCCTCGTCGCCCGCCGGGCGCAGCAGCATGTTGATCCGCGCACCGGCTGCCAGTGCATGATCCAGCACCATCGCATCCTGCCGCGTGACGACCAAGGTCAACGGTTCGATCTCTGCTCGCGGGGGAGGCGCAGGCTCTCCCTCCTCCTCCGGTTGCTCTTCTTCTTCGGCAGGGAAAGACTCCTCGGCTGGCCAGTCGCCCACGTGCAACACCACAGCGTCCTGGATCGTCAGTTGCGTCACCAGTCGCGGGCGCTGCCCCTCGCCGGCGGACATGTTGACCATCCAGCCGTTGGGCAAAACCTCTAACCGTCCCTCTGGGCCACCCTGGCAGCCTTCCTCCTCAGAGGGCGAGATACACCCCATCTCATTCGGCAGAATACTCTGGAATTCCTCATCCAGGTCTACCAGCAACAAAGATAGGATCACGTCCACGTGGTCGCCTGGCCGGAGCGCCCAGGCCACGCTGGAGTAGCGCGCCACCGGCAATGCGTAGGCCACCTTTCCCGGGGGAATCCAGAGCGCCGGGTCGGAGCCCGTAGCCCCTATGTCCCCAGTCTCCTCGGCGAGCATGCCATCCAGAATCGGCATCTCCCGCACGATGTCCACGCGGGCAACCAGATCATAGACGATCTCAAGATCGGTGATCGCCCCCTCGGGCACTGCGTCCTCCGGCCAGTTCCGCAAAGTCACCGCGTTAATGTCCTCGGTGATGCGCATGCCACGGGGGATGTTCTGCACCGCTACGACGATCTCGGTCAAGCCCTTGGGTACCTCCGGCTGAGGAGTCCCCTCCTCAACCTCAACGACAGGCTCCGGCTGCTGCCGGCCGGGCCCCACCAGGAAGTAGAATCCCGCTGCCAGCGCCCCAAGAAAGAGGACGATGCCTATAACGATGATTATTCGACCACTGCGCATTTCAGCCTCCTCTTATGACATCTAACCTATCATACTCTGTTCGCGACGGAATGTCAAGCATACGCCATGTTCACACCAGAGACATCGGTCTCCCGGCCGGTGACTCTATGCAACTAATCAGTCCTTTCCACTCTACCTTTCATACCTTGTGGGGTGACTTAAGAACTCAGAATAGGACACGGATAGTCACTGATCAGACAGATTTTCACTGATTTTTCTGTGTTTGCCACCCAGGGGGTTTGACAAATAAGAAACCGGGTTTTTGAGAAGATGCCATTCATCTGCCTGTGTTGTCAAAGATGGGGTTCTTAAATTACCTCCTTGTGGTGGTGAATGAAATCGTTAACTCGTTGGCGTCACAGGCGGGCAGAAGACCGCATCTGCGCGAGGGTGTCATTGACTCCGTATCACAGCCGGCAGGTAGGTCATGAAGCGGGTAAAAGCAGCAGCGACGTTGTTCGTCTCCTCCTCGCAGGTGGGTAGTCCGTTTTCTTCCAGCCCGCAGTCCAATCCCTCGGGATTATAACCCCACCACTCGTACACCACCCCTACGTCCAGATAAGAGGGATCCACCTTAGCCCACGCCCCGCACATCTCAGCGCCGCACTCCTCCGGCCATGGAAAAGAAGTCACGCCTGTAATCACCTCACCGGGTCTGAGGCCGGGCCACCAGTAGGAACCAGGTAACAAGCCCCGTGTGCTGGCGGCGCCCCCGCCGGAGCCAGCCCGATATGCCCGCATTACCAACGGTAGATAAACTCGATAAGGCGCTGGAAAGTACCACTTAAACAGCGCATCCTCGGCGTATCCCCGTGCCCTCCCATCTTCATCTATCCAGGACCAACCACCAATGTGGTCGGTCAAAACGACCGGTGGGCCAAGCGCATAGGGCCGCACGAACAACTCGGCCAACACAGCCCGCCCCGTGCCATAGTCCCCCTGGTTGCGCACAACGGCGGTGTAATGCACCGTCTGGTCCACCTCCGGATACTCTGGACTCATCTCCAGGCGATCTACCACCAGGTCGGAGCCCAGCAACGGTTCGGTAAACACCGCCGTAAACCTTACCCACTGTACATTGGTGACCCAGCGCAAGGCGTACAACTGCTCCTCGTAGCCCGGCGGCTCGATCAACCAGGGCGCCAACCCCGGATCAAATGTGCGGCTGAAGTGAATGGTGTTGGTCAACTCGAAGCGAGTGTCGGGATCATCCCTGGCACCAACCCCGTAGGTGAGACTGATGACCCGCGAGCCCGCAATACGCCTGGCACGGCTGGTGGTGTCGTAATCTACGTAGATGGTAGCCTCCCCTGTGCCCAGAAAGTAGATCCTGTTCGGGACTGAGTATGAAATTTCGCAGTTGGGGTTCTCCTGGCAGGTCACCGCGTGAATGACGGCATCGGCCGGGAGCACGATCCACTTGTCCTCGCCCAATGGCCAACCCAGGATTTTGTACTGAATGGTGGTGGTGAGGTCGGTAGCGTAGATGTGGAAACCGGACGGTTCGTGCAGCGTGACAGTCTGAATGCGGGTCAG
>JAUWOI010000161.1 GCA_030612185.1 Anaerolineae bacterium | reverse complement strand
CAATCTCGCCAACGCAACCCGGATTTTCGGGCAAATCGGGCGTTTAGACTGGCCCCAAGTGCGAAAACCGGCCATTTTAGGTCTGTTTGGCACTATTTTGGCGACTGACAGACACTGTTTCGTTAAGTTATGACGGATGGTCACGATTTCAAGTCACGGACCGCCGGAACGCCACCCAGGGACTCTGCTTGTTGCGCCGCCTGTACCACAGCCTGGGCCAGCACCTCGGCGGCAGCAATACCCACGGCTGTGGTGACTGCGGGATTGGCACCACTGCCTTTCTTCGGTGGCTTGCCGGTGGCCAGGGCAAAGACCGTGTCGCCGTCGAACATGGTGTGCACCGGACGGATGGACCGCGCCAGGCCGTCGTGCGCCATCTGGGCCACTTTGTTGGCCGCCTCTTTCGTCAGGTAAGTGTTTGTGGCAACGACGGCCAGCGTGGTGTTGGCAAAACCGAGGAGCGTCTGTCCCAGATCGCCCTGCATCCGCTTCACGGTGTTCACAAACCCGCCGATCACCGGCTTACGCGTGCCGGCGATGATAGCGCCGCTGTCCGGATCCACCACGTCGCCAAAGGCGTTGACGGCGACGATGGCCCCCACGACGATGCCTTTCCCGATCTTGACGCTGGCTGTGCCCAGGCCGCTCTTGGTGGCGAACTTAGGCCCCAGCAACTTGCCCACCGTGGCTCCCGTCCCCGCGCCGATACTGCCTTCGGCAACCGGGCCGCCGGTTGCCGATTGGCAGGCCTGGTAGCCCGCCTCGGCGTCGGGACGGGCCTTCGGGTCGCCGATGGCCAGGTCGAACAACACCGCCGCCGGTACGATGGGCACCACCCCCACACCGACGTTAAAGCCAATTTCGCGCTCTTCCAGGTAGCGCATAACACCACTCGCCGCGTCCAGACCATAGGCGCTGCCGCCGGTGATTATCACGGCGTGAACCTCTTGCACCCAGTTCATCGGGCGCAGCAGATCGGTCTCGCGGGTGGCGGGCGCGGAGCCGCGCACGTCCACGCCGCCCACGGCCCCGCCCTCGCAGAGCACCACCGTACAGCCGGTGATGCCCTCATGGTCAGTATAGTGCCCTACCTTGATACCTTCTACATCGGTAACGGCGTTGTGCATTGCGCTTCCCTAGTTATAAACCCTCATCTGGGACAAGAGTTACCCTATCTCTACCTTTACTCTTACTCTGCTCTTCCACCACGCCCAAAAAACGCATCGCTGCCACGACGTAGAGTTTGGTCGCTTCAACCAACTCGTCCAGGCTCTGCCATTCGTCTATGTGATGGGGGATGTAGATGTCGCCAGGACCACAGGTGACGATGGGGACGCCGGCCCAACTATAAAGAATCGTGCCGTCGGTGGAACCGGGCACGCCACCATAGACCGGCTCCTTGCCGGTCAGGTCGTGGTAAGCCTGATCCAGCACCTTGACGACCGGCTCGTCCCGGTCGGTGGCGGTTGGTGCTCGCGCCTCCAGCACCTCTACCTCAAAGGCGACCCGCTCGTCCCTGGCGTGGATGGTATCGCAGGCGGCCTTGATCCTGGCCTCAATCTCTTCTGGCGATTGGCCAGGAATGAGGCGGACGTCCAATACGACCTCCGTCTGCGCTGGCATGACGTTGTTCTGCGGCTCGCCGCGCACCGGAGAACGCAGGGTGGTGGGGGTGATGCTGGGCTGGCCCAGGAACTCGTGCTGGCCATGTTCAGCGATCTGTGTTGTTTCCAGTTCACGCATCGCCGCCAGGAATTCGGCCATAGGGTAGGCCGAGTTGACGCCAGTGAGCGGCATAGCACCGTGGGCCATTTTGCCTGTCGCCGTGACCCGCATCCACATGACGCCCTTTTGGCTGATGCAGAGGTGGTTCTCCTCCGGCTCGCAAATGATGGCCGCATCTACGTTATCAGCCCAACCCTGCTTGACGAAGTGTTTGATGCCGATCATGCGGCCTTCCTCGTCGCACACGGCGCCGATGAGGATATCGCCGCCCAGTTTGACGCCACTTTCGACGATAGCCTTGATGGCGCATAAGGCCGCCACCAGGCCGCCCTTCATATCGTTCGCGCCTCGACCGTACATCTTGCCATTCACGATCTCGGCCCCGAAGGGAGGATACGTCCACTGGCTCGCGTCTCCTTCGGTGACGACGTCGGTGTGACCCTCAAACATGAGGGTCTTGCCTCCCTCCGTGCCGCGCCAGATGCCGATCACATTGGGCCGCCCTGGCTCGACGAACTCGAACGCCGTCTCCAAGCCGATCTCCTCGAGCCGGGCCTCCACCCAGCGGGCGGCCGGTTCCTCGGCCTCGCCCTTCTCCGGGCGATAGATACTGGGGATACGCACTAACTCCTGCGTCCAGCGGATCACCTCGTCCTCATCCACCAGAGACAACACTCTTTTCTCAAGATCAGTGAGCATACACGGCGCTCCCTTAGATGCTTGTAGTAACGACTTTAGTCGTTGCGGCAGCGAAAAAGCGACTGAAGTCGCTACTACGAACCTGAACTAGAATGGAAAGTAGTTGCGGAAGGCCAACATAGCCACGGAGAAAAGCAGACCGAGCGCGCAAGCGACGTAATCTATTTCTGCAAACTTGAGACGGATGAAACTGCTGCGCCCTCGGCCGCCGATGTAGCAACGGGCCTGCATGGCCAGGATCAGGTCTTCGGCACGGCGGAGAGCGTCAATGAAGAGCGGCACGATGAGTACGGCCACCTGTCGCGCCGTCGTCACAAACTGGAGTTTCCCCTTGTGGGCGACGTCGGCGCCCCGAGAGGCCTGCGCCTTCATGATGATCTCCAACTGCTCGCCCAGGAGCGGCACGAAGCGCAGGGCAATGGTCGCCACCAGCGAGAGTTCGTGCGCTGGCACGCCGATTCTGGAAAACGGCCGCAGCAGGCTCTCCATGCCGTGGGTGATGTTGGTCAACGTCGTGGTGTTGGTCAGCAGGCTGGTCAAAAAGAGCAATTCGACGAAGCGCATCGTGGAGACGATGACCAGTTGCACGCTGCCGTTGGTGATGTGGATCCAGCCCCACTTGAAAAGCGTCCGGGTCTCCGCGCCATACGGCGTGAAGGCATCGCCGTAGAATAGAAGTTGCAGGATGGCCAGGACGATGATGAGGGGTATAGCCGGCTTGATGCCGGAGAAGATGTAGCGCAGGGAGATCCCCGAAAGAAGCACCAGGAGCAGCGTGACCAGCACGAGGACAATGTTGGCTGAATAAGAGATGCTGAACGTGATGGCCAGGACGATGAATAAAAAGACCGAGAGCTTGGTGCGGGGATCCAGGCGATGAATGAGCGAGTCGCCGGGCAGATACTGGCCGATGGTGATATTTCTCAGGAATTCAAAATCTTCCATACTTCTTCCACCCCTTCTTCCACCGTCATCGGAATTTGCTCCACTGTTATGCCCCGGACGATCAGTTCGTGTGCTACTTCTGTCACCTGGGGCACGCCCAGCCCATGCTCGCGTAACTTCTCCGGCTGAGAAAAAACCTCGCGGGTGGTGCCGCTCATCACCACGCGCCCCTCGTCCATGACGTAGATGCGATCCACCAGTTCGGCCATGTCTTCCATGTTGGGCGAGACGAAGATCAACGTAAGGCCATGATTTCTGTGCAACTCAAACAATCGTTCAAGAAGATCCTTGCGGCTGCGCGGGTCCACGCCGGAGGTGGATTCGTCCAGTATGAGCACCTCCGGCTGGAGCGCAAGGACGCCCGCCAGGGCGGCCTTGCGCATCTCGCCACCGCTCAGGGAGAAGGTAAAACGATCCTTGAACTCCTCAAAGTCCAGCCCCACCATCTCCATAGCCCACTTGACGCGCTCGCGGCGCTCGGCTTGCTCCATGCCCAACTTCTTGGGACCAAAGGCGATGTCGTCGCCCACCAAGCGCTCGAATAACTGCTGCTCCGGGTACTGAAACACCAGGCCGATCTTTTGCCGGATACGGCGGACGTCTACCTTGGGATCGCTCAGGTCCTGCCCGTCCACGAAAACTTTGCCCGGCTCCCGGGGGCGAATGAGACCGTTGAAGTGCTGCACCACCGTGGATTTTCCTGCTCCTGTGCGGCCGATGATGCCCACCGATGCGCCCTTGTGAATCTCCATGCTCACGCCGTGCAAGGCCGGCACTTCCAGTGGAGTGTCGCGCATGTAGGTGTGATGTAGGTCGTTGATCTTGATGAATGGCTGCTCGCTCATGCCCCACTCCTCCCATTGACGCGACGTTGGATCTCGTCGGCCACCTCGTTCACCAGCAACAAGTCTGGCGGGAAGGTAGGATCGCGTTGGTTCACTCGATAGGCCAGGTCCGTGGTCTGCGGCACGTCCAGTTGTAGGGCACGCAACTCTTCGACGTGGCTGAACACCTCACGAGGCGTCCCCGCCATGACGGTCTTGCCCGCTTCCATGACGATGACCCGGTTTCCCTCGGCCGCCTCGTGCATAAAATGGGTGATCGCGATAACTGTTACGCCTTCTCCGTTCAACTTGCGCACTGCCGCCAACACGTCCCGCCGCCCTTCAGGATCCAGCATGGCCGTGGACTCGTCCAGTATCAGCACTTCTGGCTTCATAGCCATGACGCCGGCGATGGCCACCCGCTGCTTCTGCCCGGCCGAGAGCCGGTGTGGAGCCCGCTGGCGGTAATCCAGCATGTCCACCACGCCCAACGCCCACTCGACCCGCTCCCGAAGTTCATCCTCCGGCACGCCCAGGTTCTCCGGGCCAAAGGCCACGTCTTCTTCGACGACCGTAGCCACGATCTGGTTATCGGGGATCTGAAAGACCATGCCTACGGTGCTACGAATGGCCAGTGTGTTTGCATGCTCCCGCGTGTTCAGACCTTTGACCCAGACATTGCCCTCCGTCGGCCGCAATAGAACGTTGATGTTCTTGGCCAGCGTGGACTTGCCAGAGCCGTTGTGCCCGACGATGACCAGGTAGTCGCCGGGGGAAATATCCAGGTCTATTCCCTTTAGGGCATGAATGGGGTATTCGGACTGGGGATTGTAGTGAAAATGGAGACCTTGAATCTTAACAATCTGTTCCACCGATGTAACAGACAACGCTTCCCCCCCCTCTGTTCTCTGTGAGACGTTGACAAATCGGATTTATTATGCTATGATTTTCTCAAGGGTTGTCGAATGTCTACATTATACCATCAACGAATCCAATCGTCAATCCCCTAAAAAAGAAAAAACTCCAGATATTCACAACGACTTCAGGCAGAACAGGGCAAATGAGCGCGCAGGTTTTCAAACAAGTTCCCCACAAATCATTGCGTGAGGCAGCCCTGGCGGCCATCCGGCAGGCGATTTCGGGCGGCGATCTGAAGCCAGGCCAGCGGTTGGTGGAGAGTGATATCGCCGAGCAGATGGGGATCAGCCGAGCGCCGGTGCGAGAGGCACTGTGCCAATTGGAGACCGAGGGGCTGGTGGTGAGCGAACCGCACCGGGGCACTTTCGTCACCGAGGTCTCTGCCACCGACCTGTGGGAAATCTACACGCTGCGAGCCGCCATCGAGAGACTGGCAGTGCGCCTCGTCACGGAGAAAGCATCGGCGGAGATGCTGGCGCAACTGCAACAGGCCGTGGCCGACATGGCCCAGGCCGCCCACGAAGGCGATCTCTCCCGCCTGGCCGCCCTCGACATGTCTTTCCACGAGACATTGTGCCGCGCGTCAGGCCACTCGCGTCTGTTGGCCACCTGGCTGAGTATGACAGCCCAAATTCGCATCTTCATTGACCTGACCAGTACACTCTACCTGCCAGCCGACGAGGTGGTGTGCCTGCACACCGAGGTCGTCGAGCACATCCAGAACGGGCGTGCCGAGGAGGCAGGGCAATCGCTGGCACGCCACATCCTCGAGACAGGCGAACGCATCTGCCAGGAGCAGAGTAAGACATCGGAGAGTCCAGGTCTGGACAATTCTTAAGGAGAAATCCATGAGTCGCAAAAAGATCACGATTCTGAATCTGAAAAGCAAAAAGGAAAAGGGCAAATCGATCACTATGCTCACCGCCTACGATTACCCTACCGGGCTGCTGGTGGACCAGGCGGGCATAGACATCATCCTGGTGGGCGATTCGCTGGCCATGGTGGTGCTGGGCCACGAGAATACCGTGGCTGTGACAATGGACGAGATGTTGCATCACTGCAAGGCCGTGGCGCGAGGGGCCAAAAATCCCCTGTTGGTAGGCGACATGCCCTTTATGTCCTATCAGGTGGACGTGAAAGAGGCCATTCGCAACGCAGGGCGGTTTCTTAAAGAGGGCGGTATGGACGTGGTCAAACTGGAAGGCGGGCGCGACATGGCCCCTACCGTCAAGGGTATCGTGGACGCTGGCATCCCGGTGATGGGCCACATCGGCCTGACGCCCCAGACCATCTCCAAACTAGGCGGCTACCGTGTGCAGGGCAAGGACGTCGCCACCGCCAAAGCCCTCATTGACGACGGACTGGCGCTGGAGGAGGCCGGCGCGTTCAGCCTCATCCTGGAGGCGATCCCTGGCCCGGTGGCCAGGCTCATCACCGAGCGCGTAGGTATCCCCACCATCGGCATCGGCGCTGGGCCGGACTGCGATGGGCAGGTGCTGGTCACCCACGATCTGATTGGCCTCTTCGACCGCTTTGTGCCCAAGTTCGTCAAGCAGTACACCAATACCTTTTCCTCCATCATCGAGGCGCTGGAGAGTTATCGGGACGAGGTCGTCGCCGGCACCTTCCCCGGCCCCGAACACGGCTACAGCATGAGCGATGAGGCTCTGCAGGCCTTGTTGAAGGAATTTGGCGAGTAGCCTTGACGGAAAGGGGTAAAAAATGACGATGCGCATAGCAGTTGTGGGCGCGGGCGCGATGGGGAGCCTGTTTGGCGGCAAACTGTCGGTGGTGACAGAGGTGACGTTGCTGGATACGTGGGCTGAGCACGTGGCTGCCATGCAACGGGATGGGCTGCGCATCGTCGAACTCGACGGGCGCGAGACGACCATCCCCGTGACCGCCACCACCAATCCCGCCGCCGTGCCGGAAGTTGACCTGGTCATCATCTTTGTCAAGTCACACGGTACGCGACAGGCCAGCCTGTGGGTCAGCCACTTTCTGGCTCCCGGCGGGCTGGCGCTGACGCTGCAAAACGGTGTAGGCAACGGTGAGACGATGGCCGAGGCGCTGGGCGCGGATCGAGTCGTGGCTGGCGTCACCTCGCACGGGGCGACGCTGCTGGGGCCGGGGCGTGTGCGCCACGCTGGCTGTGGCCCCACCCACATTGCCACCCGTCCCGAGATCTCCGCGAGGCTGTCAGAGGTGGCCGCCGTCTTTGAGCAGGCGGGGTTCGAGGTGTATCTCTCCGACGACCTGGAGAGTCTGGTATGGGGCAAGTTGATCATCAACGTTGGCATCAACGGGCTCACGGCTATTCTGCGCGTACCCAATGGCCAGTTGGTGGAGATCCCCGCCGCCGGCGTGTTGATGGCCCAGGCCGTGGCGGAGGCCGAGGCCGTATGCCAGGCCAAAGGCATCTCGCTACCCTACGATGACCCGCTGGGTCGCGTGCAGGAAGTGGCCCGCGCCACGGCGACCAACCGGGCCTCTATGCTACAAGACGTGCTGCGCAGCGTCCCCACCGAAATCGGCGTCATCAACGAGGCTATCGTCCGCGAAGGGAAGCGGCTGGGTATACCCACACCGGTCAACGAATTCATCGCGACGACGATCCGCGCTATTGAGGGCAGTTACGCGGCGAGAGTATAAGTTAGTAGATGGGTAAACTGGTAAGGAGTGAAAACGTGACGAGCGAAGAAATCATCAATCTGAACCGCGAGTACGTGTTCTTTACGTGGGCCGTTCAGAGCAAGGTCAACCCAATCTCAGCCACCCGCAGCGAAGGGGTTTACTTCTGGGATGGTGATGGCAAGCGGTACCTGGACTTTTCATCGCAACTTATGAACGTGAACGCTGGCCACGGCAACCAGAAGATCATCAAAGCCATACAGGAACAGGTGGCCAAGATGGCCTACGTTTACCCCGCCATCGCTACCGAGCCAAAGGGCCGCCTGGCGCAACTGTTGGCCGAGATCACGCCGGGCGACCTGTGCAAGACCTTGTTCACACTGAGCGGAGCCGAGGCCAACGAGAACGGTATCAAGTTTGCGCGTCTCTACACCGGGCGGAACAAGATCATCACCCGCTACCGTTCCTATCACGGGGCGACGGCCGGGGCCATGGCCCTCTCTGGTGACCCGCGCCGCCTGCCGGTGGAGCCACTGATTCCCGGCGTGGTGCACGTGATGGACCCCTATTGCTACCGCTGTCCCTTCGGCTGGACGTTGGAGACCTGCCACCGCGAATGCATTGCACACGTGGAACAGGTCATCAAGTTCGAGGGGCCAGGAAACGTGGCGGCGCTCATGTTGGAGGGTGTCACCGGCACGAGCGGTCTCATCATCCCCCCCGATGACTATTGGCCCCGGATGCGCGAGATCTGCGACAAATACGACATTCTGCTCATTGATGACGAGGTGATGAGTGGCTTTGGGCGCACTGGCGAGTGGTTTGGCGTAAATCACTGGGACGTGGTGCCGGACATCATGACGTTGGCTAAAGGCATCACTGCTGGTTACGTGCCGCTGGGCGCTGTGATTGTCTCCAGGGCCATCGCCGATCACTTTGCCGACAGGCCAATGCCCATGGG
>JAUWOI010000047.1 GCA_030612185.1 Anaerolineae bacterium | reverse complement strand
GCAGGTGGGCAGGTGGGCAGATGAGTGACGAGCGCGTCATCCGTGCCAGCGAGATCGGGCGATATGTCTATTGCGCCCACGCCTGGTGGCTGGGAAGCGTCCAGGGGGTGTCCTCGACCCACCAACGAGAGATGGCGGCGGGTAAAGCGGCCCACCTGCGCCATGGGCGGGGGGTGAGGACATCGCTCTGGTTGAGCCGTCTGGCGTATGGGGTGCTGTTGCTGGCGGCGGTGGTTTTGGTTAGTTGGGTGGTTGGGTGGTTGGGTGGTTAGTTAGTTGGTTGGATATGGTGCTGTGGTTTTTTGTCCTGTTGGTGTTGGGGCTGCTGATGCTTTGGCTGTCGCGGCGGGGGCGAGCGCGCAGCGGGTTGCCACAGGGCCGCGTGGTCTACACCGACACCGGGGGATGGGGCCGGCTGGAGCGCCCGCTTTTCTCACACGCACTCCGCCTCACCGGCAAGCCCGACTATCTGGTGGCTGACGGGGCCGACGTCATCCCCGTCGAGGTCAAATCGAGCCGTGCCCCGGTCCTTCGGCTACGCTCAGGACAGGCCCAACCCTACTCCTCGCACACTCTCCAACTGGCGGCTTACTGCCTGCTGGTCGAGCAGTGTTATGGACGGCGGCCTCCCTACGGCATCGTTAAATACGCCGACCGCACCTTTGAGGTGGACTACACACCCGAATTGGAGAACGAGTTGCTGGCGACGCTGGATCAGATGCGGGCCGATCTGGCGGATGGGGGCGCACCCCGCAGTCACGACGAACCCCGCCGTTGCCGGGCCTGTGGCTACCGCTCGCAGTGTGACGACAGGCTGGCGTAAGAACATCCCCATCGGTGGCTACGGCCACTTCGCCCCCGCCGCGGACGTCAGTGGGGTGTCATCCTGCGTCCAGGTAATCATCCAGCAGCACCAGCGCCAACTGCGTCACTCGCTGCACCCAACGATGGTCGTTGGTGACAATAGCATCCGCGTCGTAGAGACGCGCTGCTGCGACTTGGATCGCATCCGGCATCCGCAGTCTGGTGGCGGCTCGGACCAGCGCTGCCTCCCGCGCCAGGGCAATGTCCAGGGAGACGATGCGCAGGTTAGGGAAGTGGGTAAGATAGAGTTCGTACTCCTGCATCGCCCGCTGGTCATTGCGCTGCGCCGGGACCGTCAGCAACTCGGCCAAAGTGATGGTGGTGGTCAGGCCCGTTATCTTGCCAGACTCGATGGTTTCCAAGACCACAGTGGTCAGAGGGGCATAGCGGGGGTGGTCGGACAGATGGTATGAGAAGACCATCGTGTCCAACATGAGTAGTCCATGCCCGGATATGGCGTGACGCAGTTTCTCTACTCCTCCCACGTGGACCGCTCCTCTTCCAGCCAGGCATCTGGGTCCGACCACAGTTCTTGGTGCAGTCCCCGCATGGCTTTGGTGAAGTCGGCCGGCTGGGGACGCACGATGACGGTGTCGCTGTCCAGCAGGAACAGCAGAGTGTCATGCGGCTGGATGTGTAGCGACTCTCGTACAGGCTTGGGGATCACAACCTGGTACTTGGCGCTAATCCGGGCAGCAATTACTCGCATCGTCCTACCTCCTCACTAATTGGTAGACGTATGATAGCATTGTAAAGGCAAAACGTCAAGTTTCTTACCTGAAACCTATCCGTGTCTCAAGGAGGGCCAGAATAGGGAGACGGAAAGATGCCACCACAAGATGTGATGGTTGTGCTAGCCATTTCGTCCAGTTTGTGTTAAGATTAGCAAAGACCTTACCCCTAACGAGGTGATTTTATGCGCATCTTTGTCACCGGTTGTAAAGGACAACTGGGCCGCTCGCTCTATGCAGCATTGGCCGAGCACACGCTGACAGGCTGCGACCTGCCGGAATTGGACGTCACCGACCGGGCGGCCATCGGCGCGGCCATCGCCGGCTTCGCTCCCGACGTGGTCATCCACGCCGCCGCCTGGACCGATGTGGATGGCTGCACCCGCGACCCGGAGCGTGCCTACCGCGCCAACGCGCTGGGCACGCAAAACGTAACCCTGGCCTGTGCCGCCTGCAGCACGGCGATGGTCTACGTCAGTACCAACGAGATCTTCGACGGCACGGCTACGGAGCCCTACCGGGAGTGGGACCCGCCCCATCCCATCAACCCCTATGCCCGCTCGAAGGCAGCCGGGGAGTGGGTCGTGCGCCACCTTCTCACCCGTTTCTACATCGCCCGTACCGCCTGGCTGTACGCTCCTGGAGGACGCAACTTCAGCAACCCCCAGCGCATCGTGCAATTGGCCGATGAACGTGGTGCATTGCGCGTGGTGACCGACGAGGTGGGCAACCCCACCTACGCGCCTGACCTGGCGTCGGCCATCGGTGCGCTTATCCACACCGAGGCCTATGGTGTCTATCACCTGACCAATGCGGGCTACTGTTCCCGCTATGACTTCGTCTGTGAGACCCTGCGTATCAGCGGGCGGGACCACGTACCGGTCGAGCCCATCACCCTGGCCGGGTTTCAGCGGGCCTCCATTCCTCCACGCTTCGCCCCCCTGGCCAACACCGCCGCCGCCGCGCTGGGCATCACCCTCCGCCCGTGGCAAGAGGCGCTGGCCGAGTTTCTCGAATCCCGATGATTAAATCTCAAAGCCCAAAGCCCAAAGCCCAAAGCCGGCAACACGCAACACGTAACATTCCTCTCTCCTCTCTCCTCTCTCCTCTTTCCTCTGTCATCATTCCTAACTGGAACGGCGCGCATCACCTCCCCACCTGTCTGGAGAGTCTGCACCGCCAGACCTACCCCCGCGTCGAGGTCATTGTCGCCGACAACGGTTCCACCGACGGCTCGCTGGCCCTTCTGGCCCGCGACTATGCGTGGGTGCGTGTGCTACCGCTGGGAGAGAACCGAGGCTTCGCGGGGGCGTGCAACGCCGGGATGCAAGCCGCGCAGGGTGAGTTTGTCGTCCTCCTGAACAACGACACCGAGACTGATCCCCACTGGCTGGAAGAGGTCGTGGCCGCCTTCCACCGGTGCCCGGAGGCGGGGATTGTCGCTTCTAAGATGCTGCTCTTCGACCGGCGCGACATTTTCCACACCACTGGCGATTTTTACCGCGTGGACGGCATCCCCGGCAATCGAGGGGTGTGGCAGAAAGACGAGGAGCAGTACAATCGCGAAGAATACGTCTTCAGCGCCTGTGGAGGTAGCGCTGCCTACCGGAAGGTCATGCTGGACCAGGTGGGCCTGCTGGACGAGGATTTTTTCTTCTCTTGCGAGGACGTGGACCTGGCCTGGCGGGCGCAACTGGCTGGTTGGCGCTGCGTCTACGCTCCTCGCGCCGTCGTCTACCACAAGTTGAGCGCCACTGGCGGGGGAGTGACTGCCAGTTTCTATGACGGGCGCAACTTCGTCTACCTGCTGGTCAAGGACTACCCCGGCGACCTTTGGCGGTCCCACTGGCGGGCGATCCTGCGGGCTCAACTGCGCATCACCGCCGAGGCGCTGCGAGCCTGGCGGGGGGCGGCGGCGCGGGCACGGCTGCGCGGCCAACTGGCGGGGCTCCTGGGTGTCCCCAGGATGCTCCGCAAACGGCGGGCGGTGCAACGTAGTCGAACCGTTGACCGATTGTACCTTGAAAGCATCCTGACAGGAGTTGACGAAAGTCCCTGAAGCGGGTATCATGCGGATTGGGGACGCACAGCAATGATGCCTAACCTTATCGCCTGGCTGTCCGCACCGGAAAGCATTGAGGAGCGGCGGGCGCGCATTGTCGGGTACCTGGTCAACGAGGGATACGAGTTGCCGCCGTCGCCACCCAACACCGACTACGACGAGGCCGGGGCGATCCACTGGGTGCGCGGCCAAGAGATGACCGTCGTCTACAGCGTTGTGGACCAGGGTGGGCGGCGGGTGTATCATTGCGTTGAGAACGAGACCGACCACATCATACTTGGCCGCATTGAGCATGGCGACGAATGGGCCATTGAGTTACTGGACCGCATTCCGGCTATTTTGAGGACAGGGCACGTGGCGGAAGAGACATTCGATAAAGTGATCTACCAGAGCCAACGAGCCTATCAGCATCCCGATGGGTGGTGGTGTCCGTTGCGCGTGGTCGTCAAAATGGGGCCACATAGCCGATGGTATGTGGATACCTTTTATCCCTGGTATCCCAAAAGGTGACCAAGATGGGCAGATTGCTCTCCTTTCGCTTTGATCCTTTCCGTAGTTACTTCTCAATGATGCTGGTTGGCCATGAGCGCGAGCCAACGGCCCACGATGATGAGACCTACGAGTTTTGCCTTCACCTCATCCGGGGCCTGCGTACCGGCGAAATCAAGGGTTTCAGCAACGATGGGGGCGACCTGGCGCAGGATTATCCGCGATTAATGGAACTGCTGGCCGAGCACCCCGTCCCCGGTCACTACGATGTACCCGACCTGGGCCTCACCGACGCCACGCTGCCGGAGATCATCACCGCCATCTACGGGCGTCACGTCGTCGGGCGGCGGCCGGACTTTGCCTATCCCGTCACCGGCGAGCGTGCCATGGCCTTGCAGGTGGCCGATGGTGAGTCAGAGGAACATGCTTTGGAGGTTGAACATTAGCGAGACACCGTTACTTTCCATTATCATCCCCGCTCACAACGAAGAACTCCGCTTACCGGGCAGCCTGGACAGGATCACTGCCTTTCTGGCGACGCAGCCTTATGAGTATGAGGTGGTCATCGTCGAGAACGGCAGCGCGGACGATACTGTGGGGATAGCCCGCCGATACGCTGAGCGTTTTCCCTACATCCGGCTCTATCAGGAGACAGCCCGGGGCAAAGGGCTGGCAGTGCGGCGGGGCATGTTCGAGGCGCGGGGCAAGTATCGTTTCATCTGTGACACTGATCTCTCAATGCCAATTGAGGAGATCAGCAAGTTTCTGCCGCCGGGGCTCGACGGCTACGACGTCGCTCTCGCCTCCCGTGAAGCGCCCGGCGCCGTGCGCTACGACGAGCCCTGGCATCGCCACGTTATCGGCCGCACCTTCAACCTGTTGATACGGGTGATCGCCGTGCGTGGCTTCGATGACACCCAGTGCGGCTTCAAATGCTTCCGTGACGAGGTGGCCGAGGACCTGTTCAGCGTGCAGACGCTCAACGGCATCGGCTTCGACGTGGAATTGCTGTTCATCGCTCAGAAGCGTGGTTACAAGATCGTCGAGGTGCCTATCCACTGGTACTACAGTGCCGAAAGCCGCATGCGGCTGGTGCGCGATTCACTGCGTGCCCTGGCGGAGTTGTTCATCATCCGCCGCAATAGTCGCGCCGGCCTCTACGACACGTAAGGGAGACGAGGTGCCTGAATTCGACGAGAACTCTGGCGAAGATACAGACGAGTTATGGGGTCTGTGGGATGGCCAATGCCAGGCCTGTGACCGCCTCGGACGAGTAAACGACTTGTTACTCTGCGGAGAGTGCGCAACGATGCTGGACCGTGACCTCATCCGCCAGCGGGATTGGGCGTACTCAGCCATGGCTTTCGGAGTGCCTCCCGAACACCGAGAAGAACTGCGCCGCCAGATAATCGCGCAATTTGGAGAGGGTCTTGAACTCATCGCAGCACCGGAGGAAACCCAGAAGGGGCACTCGTCGTCACCCTCAAGTGGGAGAAAACGCAGGCAACGGAGCAGCAGAGAGTGGCCCGCGTAATACCAGCGCAGTGTTACCTGATCTTAACGAAGAACTGACTCTGTACGCCGCTGGTCACGCACGCGTGGCAGGCCTGGATGAGGTGGGGCGCGGTGCATGGGCCGGGCCGGTCTGCGCAGCGGCGGTGATCCTCCCGCTCGACCGGACCGACCTGCTCGACCTGCTGACCGGCGTGCGCGACTCCAAGCAACTGAGCCCGGCGCGGCGGGGAGTACTCCTGCCGCGCATCCTGGAAGTGGCGGAGGCGGTGGGAGTGGGCTGGGCCACCCCGGCTGAGGTGGATGAGGTGGGGATCGTGCCGGCCACGCGGTGGGCGATGGCCCGCGCCGTGGGCCGATTGGACGGACGGGTGGACGCGCTCTTGGTGGACTACGTGCGACTGCCGGAAATCAACCTGCCCCAGCGGGCACTCCCGAAGGCAGACGTCCATTGCCTGAGCGTCGCCGCCGCCAGCATCGTCGCCAAAGTGACCCGCGACCGGCTGATGGTCGCGCTGGATGAGGACTTCCCCGGATACGGCTTTGCCCGCCACAAGGGGTACGGCACACCGCAGCACCGGAAGGCCCTGGCCCGCCTGGGGCCCTCGCCCATCCATCGGATGAGTTGGCGACCGATGTGTGGTATAATTGGGGCGAAGGAGTAACGAACCAAACTTGGCCAAGTGTCCAACTCAATCCTCATCGAGGTTGAGCGCGTGGTGATGTTCACACTGGGAATGTGAGAACATATATAACACAGTCTGTCGCAATCTATCAATGTATTTGGCCCTCGTCCACGACTGGCTCAATCAGATCGGCGGCGCGGAGGACGTCCTGGAGAGACTTGTCGAGATGTTCCCCCGCGCCCCCATCTACACCTCTATGTACTGGCAGGAGGGGATGCCCCCGGCCTACCGTGCCTGGGACATCCGCGCCACCTGGATGGACCACCTGCCGGGCATCTACCGCCACCACCAGCCCTACCTGCCCCTCTACCCCCTGGCCTTCGCCCGGCTCGACCTCTCCGGTCACGACCTCGTGCTGAGCAACAAATCCGGCTTCTGCCACGGCGTCCGGGCCGGCGGGGCGGTACACATCTGCTACTGCCTGAGCCCCACACGTTACGTGTGGGACTTCGAGACCTACGCCGCCCGCGAAGCGTTCCCGCCAGCCCTCAAGACCGCGCTGCGTCCCATCGTCGGGCTCCTGCGCCGCTGGGACTACCGGGCTGCTCAGAGAGTCGATCACTTCGTCGCCATCTCCACCGAAGTGCAGACCCGCATCCGCCGTTACTACGGTCGCGACTCCGTCATCATCTACCCGCCGGTGGACACCGCTCGCTTCCAACCCGCTCCCACCCACGATGATTATTATCTCATCGTCTCCCGCCTGGTCCCTTACAAGCGAATTGACCTGGCAGTGCGAGCCTTTAACCTGCTGGGGCTGCCCCTGGTCGTCGCTGGGGATGGGCGAGACCGGGAGGCGCTGGAGTCGCTGGCTGGTCCCACGGTCACCTTTCTGGGCCGTGTGCCCGACGAGGACCTGCCCGACCTGTTCGCAAGATGCCGGGCCTACGTCCTGCCAGGGGTGGAGGACTTTTGTATCGCACCGGTCCAGGCCCAAGCGGCCGGGCGGCCTATCATCGCCTACGGTGCTGGCGGAGCACTCGACACGGTTGTCGAGGGAGCGGCCGGCGTCTTTTTCCGCGAGCCCACCCCCGAGGCGTTGGCCGCCACCGTGCGCACCTTCGACTGCGACGTCGTGGACCCCCGCGCTTGCGTCCAGAACGCCGCCCGCTTCGACGTGAGTGTGTTCAGGCAGCGGCTGATGAGGTTTGTCGAGAAAAGAGTGGACGAATGCTCAGGGAGAGAAATATGAGTCCGCGCTTTGGTTTTATACCGGTGGCCTCTATTATGCACAATGAGGGGGTGTTGAACCGTCTGATTGCGGACTATGTTCTTGCCTTCGAACGGATTGGCGGCGAGCGGTGGCAGTCTGAGCAGGTAGAGCATCCCGCGCCGCTTCTTCTCTTCGTGGTGACCGGCGGGACTGAGCGTAATATCCTGGATCTTTGGGAGAAGCGTCGGAAAGCAGTGACCGGGGAACCAGTTCTCCTCATGGCTCACCCTGGTCACAACTCTCTGCCGGCGTCACTGGAGGTACTGGCCCGTCTCCAGCAAGAAGGAGTGCCAGGGCGCATCTTTTACATGAGCAGTCCAGAGGACACAGCAAGTATGGCTCAAATCGAAACTGCGCTGCGCGATCTGGAGACTTACCGCTTCCTGCGCCAATCTCGCATTGGCCTGGTCGGCGAGCCCTCCGGCTGGCTCGTCGCCAGCAGTCTCACCCCTGTCATCGTACGGGAAGTGTGGGGACCGGAGGTCGAGTCAATCTCGATGGAGGCACTATACGAAGCAATGGAAACGGCGCTCCCGGAGGAGATTTCCCCTCTGATCGAGGAACTGGTGGACTCGGCTGTGGAGGTGCGGGAACCCGACCGCGCTGACCTGGAGGAGGGTGCGCGCGTCTACCTGGGACTGCGCCGGCTGGTGGAACGGCACCAACTGTCCGCGCTCACTCTGCGCTGCTTCGACCTCGTGGTGCAGTTGAAGACGACGGGTTGCTTCGCACTGGCGCAACTGAACGACGAAGGTATCATTGCGGGATGCGAGGGGGATGTGGTGAGCACGGTGGGTATGCTATGGGCGTATCACTTGCTGGCCCAACTTCCCTGGATGGCAAATCCAGCCCAGTTGAACGAGGCCGATAACACGCTCTGGCTGGTGCACTGCACCGTGCCCCGGCGGCTGACACGTCGCTACTGCCTGCGTTCCCACTTCGAGTCTGGGCTGGGCGTGGGACTCCAGGGAGAGATTCCGCCATCGCCGGTGACCCTTCTGCGCATCGGCGGCGTGGGGCTGGAGCGGGTCTGGCTGGCGGAGGGAGAACTCCTGCACAGTGGCGATGCCGAGAATCTCTGCCGCACACAAGTCAAGGTCCGCCTGACGCGGGGTACAGTTTGTGATCTGCTACGTGCACCGCTGGGCAACCACCTGGTCCTGGTACAGGGCCACCACGCCAATCGCCTCCGCTCGTGGCAGGAGACAATGCTGAGACCAGGGACATAGGTAAGGAGGAGAGATGGAAGTGCGTCAAATCATCAAGGTTCTATTCCGCCGGTGGTGGCTGGTGATCGTACCGGTGTTGGTGGTGCTGGCCTACATTGTGTTCACTTACCGCCCACCGCCGACGGTTTACCAGGTGGTGATGCGCTTCGCGGCGGGAACGAAGCCAGCCGGACTGAGCGAGGATTACGACCGCTACTACCCGTGGCTTGCCTCCGAGTACATCGCCAACGGCCTGGCCGACGTAGCCGAGACCGGCGTCTTCGCCCAGGCGGTTGCCTCGCGCCTGGCCGAGGCGGGGATTGAGGTCGCGCCTGGCGCAATCCAGCCCGCTATCGTGACCGACAATGCCCAATCCATCCTCGTCATTTACATCACTTGGCCGGATGGGACGCAGATTGTGGCCGTGGCCGACGCCATCACCGCGGAACTGATGGGGAACGGCGTGGCTTACTTCCCCCAATTAGAAGGCGTCGAGCCAGCAGTTCGTCTATTGGACGCGCCTGCGCCTGTATCACTCCCACCAGGGCTACGCACCCAGTTGATGGGACCGGTCATCAAAATCGGGCTGGCGCTGGTGATTGGCGTCGCGCTGGCGCTCCTGTGGCACTACCTAGACCCCACCGTCCGCGAGGCTGCGGAACTGGAGGCTTTGGGGTTGGACGTGCTGGCGGAGATACCACGTAGGTGAACAATGAACAATGAACAATGAAACAATGAAGCAATGAACAATGAAACAATGAAGCAATGAACAAATGGAGGGTGAGCAGTGAAAAGCGGGCAGAGGTTTGACATTCAGGAGCGGACGTTCGAGTTCGCGGTGCGGGTGGTGAAACTGGTCAACCGACTGCCTCGTACTATTGCGGGGGTTGAGGTCGGCAGGCAGATTGTGCGGTCGGCCACATCCATCGGATCCAATGTGGAGGAAGCCGACGCAGCCGAGTCCAAGCGGGATTTCATCCACAAGATGAGCATCGCTCACAAGGAGACACGGGAAACCCGCTACTGGCTGCGCGTCATCGGGGCAGCCTTACTTGACGATGAGGAAGTTCGGGCACTGATCCAAGAAAGCGATGAACTCATCCGCATCCTGTACACCATCGTCGAAAATGCACGCCGAAGTCCCCGCAGCAAAACTGGCCGGTGAGAATGAACAATGAGACAATGATTCAATGAACAGTGACTCAATAACGCGTCTCGGTTGTTCATTGTTAATTGCTTCATTGTTAATTGTCCCTTGATGTGGTACAATATCGCCCGCTTACTAGAGAAAGGTGATAAACGATGGAACTTGGAGACTACATGCGCATCCTGCGCAAACGCTGGTGGATCATTGTGGTCGCTGTCGTGCTTACCGCTGGCAGCGGTTTCGTCTTCAGCAAACTTCAGCATCCTGAATACACATCCACCGCTGAGGTCATCATTGAGCCAGCGCGACCGGACTGGGGCCTGGCTCAAGCGGCCAAAATCCTCCTGCGCACCTATATGACAGTGGTAGATTCGGATCGAAAAGCGCTGGCGGTGATTGACGAACTGAAGTTGCCGATGACCCCCGAGCAACTGCGCAGCAGGGCCCGCTTCGCCGTCGAGGATGATCGCATGGTGATCAAAATCGAGATCGAGGACTACGACGGCGACCAGGCCAATGACATCGCCCGCACCTGGGCACAACTACTCGTCGAATGGCGCGATAGCCAGAACCAGGGCCAGCGCAAGGAGGACCGCGTCTACGCTTACCTGCGCGACGAGCCTCGCTACGTCCAGTCATGGCCCAAGACCCAGATCGTCACCGCTGCGGGAGGCATCTTCGGGCTAGTGATTGCTGGTGTGGTCATCTTCTTCCTGGAATGGCTCGAGGCGGGCATCGTGCGCACACCTCAAGACGTGGAGCGCCAACTGAACCTGGCCGTGGTGGGCGCTATTCCCTCCACCGACTAACAAACCAAAGACCAAGGGGCAACCTATGGCTGAGCAACCTGATCTAATCACCCTGACCAATCCCCGCAGCCCGGCGACCGAGGCTTATCGCACGCTGCGCACCAACCTGACCTTTGCCGCGCTCGATAAACCCATTGAAACACTGGTCGTCACCTCGGCTGCGCCCGGCGAGGGCAAGTCCACCGTCCTGGCCAACCTGGCCGTGACGATGGCGCAGGGGGGGCGGCGCACCATTCTGGTGGACGCCGATCTGCGCCGCCCTGGCCTGCACGAAATCTTCGGCATTGTGAATGACCGGGGGCTGACCACTATGATTGTCGAGGAGGCAGTGTTGGATGATCCGCCGCTGATAGACGTCGGCGTGGACAATCTGTGGCTGGTGCCCAGCGGCCCGATGCCTCCCAACCCGGCAGACATTCTCGGTTCGCGCAAGATGGAGGAGGTTATCGCTGCGCTCAGGCTCCGCGCCGACGTCGTTCTCTTCGACGCCCCGCCTATCATCGCCGTGACCGACGCGGCTGTATTGGGCACTAAGGTGGACGGCGTGCTGCTGGTCGTTTGCGCCGGGCGCACCCGGCGGGAGCATGCCCAGCGGGCCAGGGAATTACTGGAGAGAGTACACGTCCGTATCGTGGGGGCCGTTTTGAACGACGCTCCACGCGACGTAACATTGGGAGGGTATTAACCAAATGAAAGGTCTGATTCTCAGCGGGGGCAAGGGCACCCGTCTCTATCCACTGACCTACACCAACGCCAAGCAACTCATACCCGTCGCCAACAAGCCGGTGCTATTCCGCGTCATCGAAGCCATCCGCGACGCCGGCATCACCGACATCGGCATCGTTGTGGGTGACACCGCCGAAAGGATCAAAGCCGCCGTCGGACGAGGCGGTCGCTGGGACACCAATATCTCCTACATTCACCAGGAGCAGCCCCAGGGACTGGCCCACGCTGTCGAGGTGAGCCGAGATTTCCTGGGCGACGAGCGTTTCGTGATGTTCCTGGGCGATAATGTCATCCAGGGAGGCATCTCGGGGCTCATCGAACAGTTCGCTGAGAGCGACTGGAACAGCCAAATCGTCCTCACGCGGGTAGCACATCCAGAGCGATACGGAGTGGCCGAACTGAACGAGGATGGGCGCATCGTGCGGCTGGTCGAAAAGCCGAAGCAGCCACTCTCTGACCTGGCGCTCGTCGGCATCTACATGTTCGACCATCATATCCACGAGGCGGTGGACAATATCACTCCCTCCTGGCGAGGCGAACTGGAGATCACCGACGCCATTCAATGGCTGGTGGAGCACGATTATCAGGTCTATCCCTACGTCCACCGGGGCTGGTGGATTGACACGGGCGAGGCGGGGGAACTTCTGGAGGCCAACGGTTTGGTGCTTGAGGAATTGACGCCGACGGTCGAGGGCTACGTGGACCGTGATTCAGAGGTGGATGACCGCGTCACCATCCAGAAGGGGGCGGAGATCATCAACAGCGTCATCCGCGGCCCGACCATCATCGGTGAGCGTACCCGCATCGTCAACTCCTACGTCGGCCCGTTCACCTCGATCTATCACGACGTCGTGATTGAGGACAGCGAGATTGAGCGGGCCATCGTATTAGGGCACAGCCTGATCCGCGACATCCCGGCCCGTATCCAGGATAGCGTCATTGGCCAGTGCGTCAGCCTGACCCGCTCCTCCATCAAGCCGAAGGCGTACAAACTGATGCTGGGCGATCACAGCCAAGTTGGAATACTATAAAACCCCGGATGGCGTGGTTATGAGGAGAAAGTACTGATGAGCGTGCGGATATTGGAATTGCCCCCCCCGTTGTTCATAGCCCTGAATAGCATTGAGGGAGAGAGCCTGCGACAGAAACTTGCTTGTCTGCTCGCCGGTCAACTGCGTCAGAACCTCGAAGCATGCGAGAGAGAGGCCCTGGACCTGGAGATCAAGTACGGCCTGAACTACGACGAGTTTCAGGCCCGACTCGGGGCCGGGGAACTGGGGGATGAGTTCGCTTACGACCTGGAGCGAGATGCTATGCGTTGGGGCGATCTGCGCGCCGAGAAGCAGCATTGGCTCAAACTGCTGCACTCAGTTAAGAAACTGATCTGATGACTGCCGACGAGTTTGAGGCCGAACTGCGCTCAGCATTGCGAATGTACTTCCCCGACGCCGAGACGACCATCGAGGTGCGGCGCGGCGTGCTGGTCGAGGCCAGAGTATACTTGAGCGACGACTTGTTCATTGACGTCTATTTTCACGCCCTGACACAGAAACACGCCTATGCGTTGATCTATCGGCAGCAGCGCCGGATGGGATACGACAACTACAAGTTCTGGCACCGGCATCCGCTGGAGCACCCCCAAAAGCACGAGCCCTGTGATCCGCCAGCGGTTGAGACGGTGGTGGCTGAGATGGCCCGAGCGATAGACATCCTGGTCGCCAGGGAGAGGTAGCGTGGGGGCGCGCGTACCGCCCACCTACCGTAACATCACTCGCGCCGGGGCACCCGCCGCATCGTCCCAATGCAGCAACTCTGGCGTGCCCTCATACCCCCAGGCCAAGCGGAAAAAGGTCAGTTCTTCCCGCCCCTCGATTGGCCCATCCTCCTTGTAGACCGGCCCCCAGGCTCCCGTGTTGACGTACCATGCCTGCTCCAGCCGTTCTACGGTGGCCTGATGATCGTGGCCTAGGACGATATAGCGAACCTCATGGGCAGGGTTTAAGATTTGCTCTAACTCGCGCGCCACGCGCAGCAGGCAATTGCTCTCGAAAAGATAGGCAAAACCGTGCTGCAGCCCGCGACGCAGGAAGTAGGCCAACACCGCCGCTCCCAGGTATACAACCGTCATCCCCCCCAGGCCGCCGGTAAGGGTCAGCCCTGCCAGGGCAACGAAGGTGACAGTGATCAGAGTCATCAGCAGGGAGAGCAGCCCCTGTATTACTGAGGCGACCCACTCACGCCACGAAGCGTCCACACACTGTTGCGCCAATGCAGCGATCTTGTACGTCACACGCGGCGGCAGAGGAACGTGACCAGACTGCGCAGGCGGCCTTTGCTCCCGTGATCTCTGGAACGCGAAGGTCACCGTCTTACGCGTCACGTTCCAAAAGGCCCGCAAGAAGACCCAACCCCGGGTGACCAATACCTCGATGGTCTGAAGCGGGTCCTTCTTGAAAGCCCACGCCAGATAGCGCGTAGCCGGCTTGATGTTGTCGGCGAAGGGGTGCACGTCCTCCACCTTGTTGAACAGGTAGCGCACGAACATGCTCCCCCAGGGCAATTCGATGCGCTTGGGATCGTTGGGTAGCACCGGGTTGAGATAGTCACGGAAGTGGTTGGCCGCTTCATACTGGCAGCCGTGCTCGACGTAGACGCGTCCTGGTTCGTGGTAAAACCAGGGATAGAAGTGTATACGAGCCTTGAGTTCCTCGGACGTGATAGGCGGGCCACTATCAAGCATCAGCCGTTCCCGGATGTAAGCCCGCTCCACCTCTTTGACGAATCGCTCCTGTACCTGGCCCCAGTGGAGTTCAATATCGTGGTTGCCCTTGGCAACGGCGATGTGATTGCCGTGCGCAACGAACCAGCCTATCGCGGCGAAGAAGTGCTGATGTCCCTGGGCAATCTGCTTCAGTTTCCACTCCGATTCCTCGGCCGTCGTCCCCAGCCCATAGTCCCGCTCGTTGATACGCAGTTCCTTCCAGCGTTCCACCCCCCTGACGGTCCGCAGCAGCCTTCCCTCCTCTGGCAACGAGACCACTTGCAGAAAATCGAACAGATCGCCGTTGATGATCAGCAGCCACGGGCGACCACCGAAGCGGGGTTGTGCCTTGACATCCTCGTGATAGCGCAGGAAGCGCGCAAAGGCACCATCGAACAGGAAATCCTCCAGTCGGGAGAACTTGCCACTCTCCGAGTTAAATCCTTCGCTTAGATGAAAATCGCTCACGATCAGTAGATTATGTTCTTCCATCGTGCCCTCCTGGGTGAGGAGTATAGCACGGATGTGGCGCCTCGCCAAGCCGACGCCAGCCACAGCGGTTGGCCGATAGCCAGCGGGGGG
>JAUWOI010000366.1 GCA_030612185.1 Anaerolineae bacterium | reverse complement strand
TCTCATCGGGATGGCCCAGCGCCCAATCGGTGACGAAACGCTTCAGGCGCATGATGTTGACCGGCTCGTCTACCTCCCCCCGCGAGCAGGCGTCCTCACATTTGTGGTTGCAGACCCGCCCGCAGATGGACGGGAAGGGATTGTCCTCGCGGATGGTGCGATAGGCGTCGGCGAAACGTCCCTCGCGTATCAACGCCACGTATCCCTGCGCCCGCTGATGAATCGGACAGGCATCGCGGCAGGGAGCCCGCCCCCGCTTTTCGATGACGTAAGCGTTAGGAATCGCCTGAGGGTAGAGTTTGTAGGCCGCCCGCCGTTCGGACATATTGGCGTTGAACTGGTCGAGGCGAACAATGGGACAGGCCACCGCGCAATCGCCGCAGCCGGTGCACTCGTCCACCACGACGTAGCGCGGCTTCTTGCGCACGCGCGCTATGAAGTTGCCCGGCTCCCCTTCAACACTCTCCAGTTCGGCGTAGGTCATCACCTCGACGTTGAGGTGACGGCCACACTCGACCAACTTGGGGCTGAGGATGCACATGGCACAGTCGTTGGTAGGGAAAGTCTTGTCGAGTTGGGCCATCACCCCGCCGATGGCCGGTTTCCCGTCCAGCAGGTAGACCTTGAACCCGGCCTCCGCCAGGTCGAGCGACGCCTGCATACCACCAATGCCCGCGCCGACGACCAGTACCGAGCCGACCTTGTCTTTGCCGTTCTCAGAGAATTCCACCGCCATACCGCTTTCCTAGACCTCAGAACTCGCCTGAATGATCCACCAGTCGCAGTACCACAATCGCCATGTCCAACGTCTCCCCGCTATCCGTGACGAAGTAGTCGCGCAGCGTGACCTCGTGCCGGTAGCCCAGGTCCTCAAATGCTTTGATGACCTGCGGCTGGGTAGTCACAATCTCGGCGTACAACTGCTGCAACCCCACCCGCCGGGCGATGTCAATCAGACAGCGCAACATCAACGTGCCGATACCCTGGCGACGGGAGACGCGGTCGAGGAAGACGCGCACCCAGGCGATGTGACGGTGATATCGCTCGCCGAAGTGTAGCGTGGCATCTCCCACGATCTTACCGTCCACGACGGCCACCAGCGGGAAGACGATCTTCAGATTCAGATTATCCACCCAACTTTCCACCACAGCACTGTCGCCGGCATCGCTGCGGAAGTATTCCAGGTCCTTCTCCGTCGCTTGGGCAAAGAGATTCACCAGACCCTCTTTGTCTTCACCTGATAGCGGGCGCAGCAGCAGCCGGGCACCGTTGGGCAAAGTCTTCACGTGGCGATAACGCGCCAGTTGTTCCCAGACATCCGTCATATCCTCACCTCCACAATTAGCCGCTAGCCATTAGCCACCAGCCACCGCCGACTGCTAATTGCTAACCGCTTCTTCTATCGCTTTCCACACCAACTCCGTCACGTCCATCACGCGCATGCGGGCACGACGGGCCTCCTCGTGCCGGCGTACCGCTGCCGTCAGCGTGCGCTCGCACTGCTGGCAGGCAGACACAATTACCCCCCCCCGCTCTCCCTGGGGAGAAACGGCCTCACAAGCCCGATCAACCCGGTGCAACGAGACCTCGGAGACAACGTCCGGATCGAAACTCTCCAGGTTGCCCCCACCGCCGCAGCACTCGGAGATCTGCCCCGAACTGCTCATCTCTACAAAGGTGAGACCGGGTATACTCCGCAACACCTGACGAGGCGGCTCGAAGACGTGACTCTTGCGCCCCAGGTCACACGGGTCGTGATAGGTCACCCGCAGGTCCATCTCCCCCAACTCAATGGCTCCCTGCTCAATCAATTCTTCCAACAACTCCGTGGCGTGCAGTACCTCCAGGCCAATCTCCTCCCCCAGAACTTCGGGGTAAATGAACTTCCACATATGGTAGCAGGAGGGACAGGCGAAGACAACGCGGGAAGCGCCGAGTTCCTTGACCTGGGCGACGTTGTGCTGGATCAACGTCTTGGCCTGTTCCAGCCGCCCCATTGACAGCAGGGGATAGCCGCAGCACCACTCCTGCCCCCCCAGGGTGGTGAAATCAACGCCGCTCGTATCCAAGATGGAGGTCAGCGATTGGGGCACGCGATAACTGCGCGGGAAGAAGGACGCGACACAGCCAACGAAGTAAACGATCTCGGCCCCCTGTTTGCCCTCCAGGCCGGGCGGGATACGCTCCAGGTTTTGGCTCCAGATCAGCCGGTTGGTGTTATCATCACCACTGATGTTATGCTCGGTCGTAATCGTCTGACTCAGGCTGTTGAGGCGTTGGATGCCCGCACACAGCCGGTCGTCAATCACCGTTTCCGGCCGCTGCGCCAGGTAATCAGCCAGGAGTTCCCGCAACTGCTGGCAGTCCTCCACCCGATAGCCTGTCTCTTCCGACATTTCCTTGAGCGCGATCATCACCTCGCCAATGTCAATCTCATTGGGGCAAAACGCTCCGCACATCTCGCACCCCAGGCAGAGCCAGGCATCCCGGCTGGTCAGCAGCCGTTCCTGCTGCCCGAACTGGATCAGGCGCAGGATGCGATCAGGGCCATACTCCATTGCAAAAGCGGCAGGGCAGCCAGCCGTGCACTTGTGACAGTGATAGCACAATTGTATGGTTTGGCCACTGAGATCATTTACCCGATCTGCAAATGCCATCTCGGTCATTTGTCAATTCCTCGTTTCACTGTGTTGGTACATTGGTACATCAGTGACAGAGACCAACTACCAATCTACCGATTTACCAGTTTCCCAACCTACCAACTCACCACATCCGCCATCGCCAGAATCTGATCCGGCGTCCAGTTGTGTATCCGGCTGGCCTTGTTAGGGCAGGCCGCCACGCAGGCCCCGCAGTTCTGGCACAGTGCCGCGTTGACCGTAGCAATATCCCAAACGGGGTGTATCTGCCGCGCCTCATACGGACACGCCTCCACACACACGCCGCACCCGGAGCACAACCCCTCGATGACGTAAGCCACGGTCGGTTCCTGGGTCATCTCGTCCTGCGAGAACATCTTCAGCACTTTGGCCGCCGCGCCTGAGGCCTGCGACACCGCCTCCGGAATGTCCTTCGGTCCCTGTGCCGCTCCGGCCAGGAACACCCCCGCCGTCAGGCTCTCAACAGGGCGCAGTTTGGGGTGTGCCTCGCTGAAAAAGCCATCCTGATCCACGCCGACCCGCAACGTCTGCGCCAACTCCAGCGCCTGGCGACCGGGCGTCATCGGTGTCGCCAGCACCACCAGGTCGGCCGCCACCTCCACCGGCATGCCGCTCAGCGTGTCGGCCCCCCACACAATCACCCTATCCCCATCCTGGAAAACTTTGCTCACCTTGCCCCGCAGGTACAGGATGTCGTGATCCTCCATCGCCTGCTGGACATATTCGTCGTACCCCTTGCCCGCCGAGCGGATGTCAATGTAAAAAACGTAGGCCTGCCCTTCCGGCACACGCTCCTTGAACATCATCGCTTGCTTAGCGACATACATACAACAAACTTTGGAGCAATACGGCACACCCCGCTCCGGGTCGCGGGAACCGGCGCACTGGACAAAGACCACCTCACGGGGCACCTTGCCATCGGAGGGCCGCCGGAGACCCGCGCTGTCCCGCAACATCCCCTCGAACGCCAGCCCGTCCACCACATCTGAGATCTCCCCACCGCCGTATTCGGGCAGCCGCCCCAGCGAGTAGGGGTCCCAGCCGGTTGCCACAACAATTGCGCCTACGTCAAACGTTCGTAGGTTCGTGGATTCGGAATTCGTAAATTCGGTATTCGTAGATTTGGCCTGTTTCGAAGTCACAAGTCCCGAATCTACGATTCCCGAACTTACGAGTACCTTAAAATTCCCGACGTACCCCTCAACCTCCACCACCTGTGCACCTGTCAACACCTGGATATTCGGGTGACCGAGCACCTGCTTGATCTTGCGCTCCAGCAGGTCCGGCGCAGCGGTGAAGTTGAGATAAGTCCCACTAAGCCGGGCCATCTTCCCGCCCAGTCGAGCCTCCCGCTCGACCAGCACCACAGGGAAACCCGCATTGGCGATGTCCAACGCGGCCTGTATCCCAGCGATCCCCCCGCCAATGATCAGCGCCCGCTTCGTCAACGGCAGGGTAAACGGCACCAGTTCCCTATTCAGGCTAACTCGCTCGACGACGCAACGCACGATCTCAATGGCCTTTTCTGTGGCGCGGAGAGGCTCATGCTGGTGCACCCAGGAGCACTGCTCGCGGATGTTGGCCATCTCACAGCGGTAGGGGTTCATTTCCACCGCCGACGCCGCCCGGCGGAAAGTCGTCTCGTGCATAAGTGGTGAGCAGGCAGCGACGACTACACCGTCCAGGTCATGCTCCACAATAGCATCTCTGAGCAACTGCTGACCGGGATCGGAGCACATATAACTGTAGGTCGTGGCGTGGACAACCTCCGGGTGCTGGCCGATCTCCTCGGCCACCCGTTCCACGTCCACAATGCCAGCGATGTTGATCCCGCAATGACAGACAAAGACACCGATTCGGCTCATTCCGCCTCCGCCAAACCTACCAGGCTAGTTCCTAGTTCGCCATTCGGAAGTCGTTCATTGTCCATTGAATTCATTGCCTTGGCCGCCGCGAATAGCGTCAGCACCTTGGCCGCCGCGCCTGAGGCCTGCGCCACCGTCTCTGGGATGTCCTGTGGCCCCAGGCCCGCCCCGGCCAGGAAGACCCCCGGTACCCCACTCTCCACCGGCGTCATTTCCTCGTCCGATGCGGTGTAGAAGCCGAACTCGTCCACGCCGATGCCCAGCATCTCCGCCATACGGCGGCTCCCCTCCGAGGGGACAATCGCCGACGCCACCACCACCAGGTCGGCGGCGATCTCCACTTTGCTCCCGGTCAGCGTATCCACTCCCCACACCATTACCTTGCCGTCACTGGGAGCCTGCCCTGCCACCGCGAGTACTCGTGGCGGTGAGCTTGCCGAAGGGAAGACCTTGGAAACCCGCCCC
>JAUWOI010000293.1 GCA_030612185.1 Anaerolineae bacterium | reverse complement strand
GGCGACAACAACTCGATGTGCGCCATCCATTTCACATCCTTCATGTCGCCACCTCCTCATCTTTCTTTTCTGGAATGGGGATGCCCACCGGCACCGGGAAAGCGATGCCGTAGCGCCACACTTTGTGGCCTGTGCCTCCTTTTGCCGGATCCATGACCTCTGGCGTCGCGTCAGCCAGGTCACCGTAATTCTCTCGCGCTCCGGCCACCGGATGGTGCAGCACTGAGCCCTCGCCCAGCATCCGCACCAGCGGCCGGCGGAAGGACATCCCCTCCGGCGAAGCCACCCAGCCACGGCGGATGAGCAGTGTGTACGAGCAGTCTTTGCCCAACACACCCCCCTCGCCCACCTCTTCGGGAGGGGGATGATAGGGGGCCAGCGTCAGCCAGCGCTCACCCAGTCCTTCGACATCGAAACCGGCGAAGTCAGCCGGACCCTCCAGGTCGAACTGGCCGTAACCCGCGCTGCGCTCGCCCCCGATGCCGCTGTCTCCCAACACGGTGAACAGATTCACCAGCCAGTTCAACTGCGCCTCGTCCGGCCCCCCGCCTGGCCAGTCCACCAGCACCCACAGCCCCGCACGCAGTTCGCCATCCTCCAACTTGACACGCCGATAGCGCACCCGTCCCGCCTGGTAGACGGCCGACCTGTTGGTCACCCGATCCACCGTCACCCGGGGCACCGTTTCAACCTTCCAGAACCGAATCCTGCCCGTCTCCTCGTCACGGAAGGCTTTCAGCATCTCCCGTTCGGCGGGCGTCACCCACAGGTCCCCTCCGTGCAGGAAGTTGCCATCCTCCAGGTAATCGTCGAGAGTCTGGCCGTTTAGCCAGGCGGTGAAAATACCCTGGGAGACGAACTGCACCCCTTTCAGCGTCTTACCGTGATCTTGCGTCTTACCGTGCTCTTGCCCCTTCCCCAACTCCAGGTTGCTCCGCACCAGCGGCCTGGGAAAAAAGAGCACATCCCCGGCGCAGGGAAAGGCCGAAGTGAGACGGAAAGGTGGCAACCCCGTCGGGTGGCCCTGCCTGGGGAACCGCCCCAGAAACCTGTCGAGCGCGGCCCTGCCATCTGGCTCCAGTTCCCGCAAGGTCAGGCACAAGGCCGAGAAAAGCGTATCGGCGTGGCAGAAGACCTGCGTCCCCTCCACGCCCACACTCCGCTGGCCGAAGTGGAAGGCGGTGCGCGGTATGAGCCTGAAAATCTTCATCGCTGCCAATGTCAATCTCCTCTCTTGCTAGCCTGGTTTCCGGTGCCAGGGTGCCCGAGGCTGAAGACCTCGGGCTGAAAGGGCAAAGCCCTTCGGGCTGGCGTCACCCTCAGCCCCATAGGGGCTTCGCTCTCTCAGCGCGGGGGCTTCGCCGTGAGCGCTCAGCCGAACGGTTCAGCCCCGCGCTGCGGCAGGCTTTCCAGCCCGCCGCACTTTCGCACCGAGAACTAGCCCGTGGTGATGGTACCTCGCACCCACTTGAGCAGGTCTTCCTTATACCCCAGTATCTCTGATACTGAAACCGCCTTCTGGGGCCAGTCCACTTTCTTTCCATAGTCCTGGCTGCTGCGAGCGCTGATGGCCAGTTTTTGAAAGGTCATCTTGCCGCTGCCACGAGAACCCAGGCCACCCAGGTAGTCATCTTCGAGGAGTTGCATCGCCTCGACCACCGTGATCAGCCGGGAGATATCATCCTCGTGGTAGATGCTGTAGACCATCTCAAAGTTCTCAAACTCCGTACCGGCCGGCACCCGCTCTATCTGTCGCGGCACAGCAGCCGAGGTCACGCGGTCAATGGTTGCCTCCCACTTCACCTCGCTGTAGGGCAGGTCTGTCCGTGCCGCCTGCAACTTCTCTGCACTGACGTCGCTCATGAACACGTCGCGCACCACCAGCCGGGTAGGAGCGTTGGTGTACCGGTCGCCCGGCACGCCGAAGACGGGGCAGACGAGACAGTTGTTGTATGGCTGTTGTTCTGGGGGCAGTTCCTGGCCCTGGTCGTCTTTCGCCGTCTTGCAGACGTGCACGTGCACACCCTTGCCAATGCGGAAGTTCTGCACACTGCCTGTCATCTTCTCCGTCAGCGAGCGCATCTTGCCCCGCAAGGAAGAGCCAGGTATATAGGGGCGGTTGGTCAGTGGGTCGCGGATCACAGGCGCATCCACGCCCCCTACTTCCAGCGCCCCGGCTGCACCGCCGATGTGCAGGCCGGTGACCGCCTTGATGCTGCCGTTGATGAATATGCGTCCGTACAGAGTCACGCGCTTTTCCTGATCAGCCATGATCATTCCTCCTATTCAAGTCACTTGCCACCGAAAGCGGTGTGATAAGCCAGGATGGCCTCGAAGAAATCTACGAAACGGCCAAACCGCACCCGGTCGTCTCCCACGTGATCAATGGCCTTGTCCAACACATCAGCCAATGGTTTGACCTCCCTGGTACGTGCGGCCTGATACTTGATTTTGGGCTTCAGCATCAGCAGTCGCCGGTAGGAAGCAGCCTTCTGGACCTCTCCCGTCCAGTTCATCTGGATTTGCCGCACTGTGCCGAAGATGTTGCGGATCTGCGACTTGGTCAAGGTTCCACTCAACCCCTGGCCGATTTTCTCGGCCTCCTCCACCAATAACTTCGGCTCATCCTGCGTGATGATGGTGTGAATCTGACCGTCCGTGACGCTGAGACGCACGCTTCCCCTCTGTTCGCTCATTTCTCACTCCTCCTTGACTCTCGTCAGATACTCGGCCCAACGCGCTGCCAGGCCCAGATGACTTACGTGTTCCAAGATCCATCCCTGCAAGTCAGAGATGTCTTTGACCATTTGCGATCCCTTCCCATAGCGGCGAGACAGCCGTCCCAGTGCATAGGCTTGCCGCCACATCCAGGGGCCGTAGTATGCCTGCTCACCGCTGAGCCCACGACGCCTCGCCCCCTTCTGGCCCTCGACGAAGCGACTGTAGATCATCTGCAACGTATGCAGCAGGCCACGAGGCACGTCTTTTTTCTCGACCAATTGCACCAGCGCGTCGGTCCTCTCGCGCACCTCGGTGAAATCGCCCCATCCTACGGTCTGGCCGAGGAAGTGCACCGCGTTCTTCTCGAGCCGCAGGCCCTTCTCGGTATACTCGTGCCTCTTGGCTCCGCCATCCAGCGCTTCGCCCGCCCGCGTCGCCGCCTGATAGAGCGGGAACTTGCGCCCCTCCAGCGTGATGCCGGCGGAGATGTGCAAGAACGGGTTTGCACCCACGTACCGCTCGAAAGCCCCCCTCACCTGCTCGGCCAACAGTGGCAGCAGGTGCCAGGAGCCGACCACGAACAGATCATCGCCCCCGGCGTAGATGACGTAGAGCAGGTCTTCGCCCGCGTGCCCCCGCAGCCCGGCCATGTCCGGTGACTCGGTCACCTTCCGGCAGAGCACATCCAGGTAACCGGCGAAGAAACGATCCAGGGCTGTGCTCAACGCAGACGTGGCAGCCATGCTGCGGTGAGTATCGCCATCGTAGATCAGCCCGCGCGTCATCACCCGGCCCAGGCTGTCCACGTCCATGCGCAACACGCCAACCCGCTCCAGCGCGCCATCCGCCTCCGCCGCGTGAGCCAGCAACTCAAAGTTGCGGATGTTCCCAATCTTGATCTCGCCCCGCCGATCCGGGTACGCCTCATCCCACCATGCCACGTCCTTCTGCGTGACCCGTGGTGTGGTGTTGGAGAGGAACAGGAATCCATGCGCACCGTGATTGATGAAGTCTACGTCGTTGAGGGTGTACTTCGTCTCGTCGGGCGCTGCTCTCTTATCCCAGTCAGCGAACCGGTAGCACCAGCCAGCAGAGAGTTTATGCAGCAGCCCCTGCCAGCGATCATCCCCTGGCCTCTCGCCACGGCGCAGATACAACGCCCGGTCCGGGCGGCCCACCGCTTCCGCCAGTTCGCGGAACGTAGCGCAATCATAACAGGCACGGGGCGCGGTCTCTCCCGGCTCGAGTTCGCCGGCGTCCACCAGCAAGAGGCTTTCGTCCTTGAGTTCCTCGATGCTCAGTTCGGCCTGGCAGACGGCGCAGAAGCGAGCCCGCTCGCCTCCGCGACCACGCGGCTCGAACATCTCCTGCCACCCGCCTGGCCCGTTGGCGATCTCAGCGAATCGCCGCGCCTTCTGCCGGGCTACGGCACGTTGGAGTGCTAGTGAATACTCCGTGCCGAACTCAGCCATGCCCACCGCTCCAGCAGGTATCTCGACGTCGGCCAGGCACAGCGCTATGTCGCCTTCGTAAGCAGCCAGCAGTGCCCGGTTGACATCTTCGTTCACCTCGCTCAGGACATCTTGTGTGCTCTCGCCTGCCGGCGCTAGCAGCATAAAGTTTCCGCCAGCGGCGTAGATGACGTTGGCCTGACTCAGTCCAAGTTGGTGCACCAGCCGCCGCACGACCGCATCACTCAGGAATTGGATAAAGAGCGAGCGCCCACGTAGCCCCTTAGCCGCCCCCTTGGACGTGATGGTGTAGATCATGCGCTGGATGCCGGGGATGTCTCCTCCGACCAGAGTAAAGCCCTCGGCTGGCCCCTCCTCCACACCGCCGGAAGCGCAGGCCAACGCAGCCACCGCCTTCCACTGCTGGAACAGGCTCACTCCAGGCTCACCGTAGGTATTGGGCAAGGCCCAGGCAAAACGCTCCATCAGGTGATAGAAGGCGGTAAAGAAGCGAGAATCGTCTGTTTTGACCGTCCGCGGCAAACTAGCGTACGCCCGCTGAAACTTCTGGCCCACGAACTCTTTGGCCGCCGCAAAGTCGCCCGGCGGCTCGTGGCGTGGGAACAGCGTTTCCCCTTTCATCTCCAGCGGGGCCGGTTCCAGGTAGGCCATCCTTGCCCTTCGGGAATCTTCCTGGTCCTGCTCTGGCAGATGCACCCGGCTGAATATGGATATCAACGGGACGTCGGTCTCGGGCCCAGGCCAGGCTGTGCTCAACAATTTCTCGAACGGCTCGACCCGCGCCAAGTCTCCAGATTCTGGCAGACTTATGGACTCTATACCAGTCACCCGGCGCATCAGGTGCAAGCCACAGGCAATCAAACAATCATGTGTACTGCACAATACCACCACCTCCTCACTCAACTACAGACGTCAAAGCACGCGCCGCCAACTCCAACGCCCTTTTTGACAATTCGCTCGTAGCAGACAAAACAGCGTACCACCTCCCTTCAACCACACTACAGCGAATTGGGAAATAAGCGAATTTCTCCCACTCGGCCATTCGTTTTATTCTCAATTCGTTGTTGTGTCCCACAGCAACCACTTTCCGAGAACTCTCCCGACAAACGCCGCCCGACACATACACGCGTGTCAATGGCGGCGTTTCTTGCGTCAATCTCCCTCCGATTTCTGCGGTGTTATCCAAGATTGCGTTTATCTTGCGCTAGTATAGTCCAAATCATCCTGAAGGTCAAACGCAAGTGTCCAGCGAAGCCTCGTCTCAAACCGACAAGTCATAGAACGCAGATTCACGCAGGTTTTCGCAGATAGAATAAAAATCGGTGTGGATCAGCGTCAATCTGCGTCCCAATCCACTACACGAAGCGTGCAAACACCCGGTTCCCCAACAACCGCCCCCGCGCCGTCAGCCGGGCCAGGCTCCCGTCCCACTCCAAAAGGCCCAGTTCCCGGAGTTCCCCCAGTTCCTTCCCAAACACCTCCTCCAGCGCCTCCCCGAACCGCGCCTCAAACGAGCCGGCTCTGACCCCCTCCGCCAGCCGCAGCCCCAGCATCATCGTCTCCCCCATCTCCAGACGGTGGTCAATCACCTCCACCTCTTCGCGTAGGACAGGTTGACAACCTGTCCCACAGGCCGCGACGTACTCCCGTGGGTGGCGCACGTTGGACCAGCGATGTCCATCCAGCCAGGAATGTGCCCCCGCTCCCACCCCCAACCACGGCTCGTTGCGCCAATAGACCAAATTATGGCGGCACACAAACAGACTGACG
>JAUWOI010000449.1 GCA_030612185.1 Anaerolineae bacterium | reverse complement strand
GCAGGTGTTCGGACTGGTCGAGGCCGGCTGACGGGAGGACACCCAGGCCGGGCAACTGGCCTATAACCTGGTCACGCAAGGTTTGCAGTCCCCGGACGCCCCGCCGGAAATCCGCGCCCTGGGCAAAACGCTGCAGCGCATCCTGGAGGGACTGCGCGGCGAGGAAGCGCTGGCCGGGTTGCCCGCCGAACTGCGCTCGCCGGTGGAGGAATTGCTGCGGCGGGTTGGGTAAGGGAGGTAACAGAACTAGATGACCGTGAACAAACCAACCATTGCGCCACAACGCTCCGCCGAAGAGGAGGCGCTCCACTGTATCCGCTGCGGTGAGTGCCTCTCGGTCTGCCCGGTCTATCGAGAAACGCGCATTGAGACGCTGTCGCCGCGCGGCAGAGTAGCCCTCTATCGCGCCGCCGGCGAGGGCGATCTGACAATTGGCAAAATCTATGCTGACAAATTCTACACCTGCCTGATGTGCGAGGCCTGCCGGGAAGTCTGCCCCAGCGGCGTCGAGTTGGATGTAATCTTGAACCAGTCCCGCAGCAATCTGGCCCACAGCGGCTTGATGCCCGCTTCTCTGCGGCGATTGAGCGAGACTATTGTCGCGGCGGGCAACATCTCCGACGAGGATAACGAACAACGCCTGGGTTGGACCGCCAATCTAGAGTCAAGGCCCGCCGGCCTCGACCACGGCGGACAGGCCGAGGTGGCCTACTTCGTGGGCTGCGTATCGTCGCTGTTCCCAGCCAGTTATCGCATCCCTCAGTCGTTGGTCGAGATCTTTGAAAAAGCCGGCGTGAACTATGCCCTCATGGGCGGCGACGAGCGCTGCTGTGGCTATCCTCTGCTCCTCAACGGAGAGGTCGAGCGCGCTCTGGAGATGGCGCGGCACAACGTCGAGGCGGTGCAGGCCACCGGCGCGACCAGGGTCGTGATGGCCTGTCCGTCCTGCTATCACATGTGGAAGCACATCTACCCGGAACTACTCGACGACGGGGAGTTGGACGGGCTTGAGATACTGCACGAGACGGAGGTCCTGGCCGAGATGGCCCGCGAGGGGCGGCTGCGTTTCAAGCCCTGGCCGGTCACCATGACCTATCACGACTCGTGCGATCTGGGCCGCAAGAGCGGCATCTTCGAAGCCCCGCGCGACGTATTGCGAGCCATCCCCGAACTGGAGTTAGTGGAGATGGCCGACCACCGCGAGAACTCGCTGTGCTGCGGAGGCGGCGGCAACCTGGAGACCTACGATCGAGACCTGGCCCAAGCACTGCCTCGCCGGCGGTTGGAGCAAGCCCAGGATGCGGGAGCAAAGTACATCGTCGTCTCTTGCCAACAGTGCAAGCGCACCCTGTCCGGTGCCGCCCGCCGAGAGAGAATTCGCCTCCGCGTGATGGATCTGGCCGAGGTGGTGTTGAGACAGATTGGAGGAGAGACCTATGCTTGACCAAAAGCTTATCTCAATCACTGACGAACTGAAATCCATCGTCGGCGAGCAGTACGTGCTGACCTCACCGGAGGATCTGGTGGCCTATTCCTACGACGCCACATTTACCTCCGCCAGGCCCAATCTGGTCGTGCTGCCAGCCAACACCCAGGAGGTCTCGGAGGTGCTCAAGGTGGCTAATCGAGAGGTGATCCCCGTGGTGCCTCGTGGAATGGGCACCGGCCTGGCAGCGGGCTCAATCCCTTTCGGTGGGGGAATAGTCCTGCCCCTGACCCGCATGGATCGTTTGCTGGATATTGATCTCGACAATATGATGGCCACGGCCGAGGCCGGGATCATCACCTCAGAGTTGGCGGATGCCGTGGCCCGAGAGGGTTACTTTTATCCGCCGGACCCCACCAGCGACCATTACTCCACTCTCGGCGGCAACGTAGCCTGCGACGCCGGCGGCGCACGTTGTCTCAAGTACGGCATCACCGGCCATTACGTCATGGCCCTGGAGGTGGTGTTGGCCGATGGACGAGTCATGCGCGTGGGCGGCAAGGCGACCAAGAACGTCACCGGCTACGACCTGGTGCGTCTGTTGATCGGCTCCGAAGGCACGCTGGCCGTCATCACCGAGGTGACGGTCAGGTTCATCGCTGCACCCGAGACTGAACGCATAGCCCAAGCGATTTTCCCCAAATTGACCGATGCCGGCCGGGCCATCAACGCCGTGCTGGCCAGCGGCGCCAATCCTTCCATGATAGAGATCATGGACGAGACAGCCATCAAGAGCGTGGAGGAGTATCTCCACATAGGGCTGCCCCTCGACGTCGAGGCTATCCTGCTCATCCAAACCGACGGCGATGAAGCGGACGCGGTGCGGGGCATTGAAACCGCCGCCGAGATTTGTCGCCAGAACGGGGCCCGCGAGGTGCGCGTGGCCGCCACGCCGGAGGAGAGCGAGGAGATGTGGAAAGCACGAAGTTCCATATCTGGGTCTCTGGGGCGCATCCGACCCAACAAACTGGGCGAAGATGTCACCGTGCCCCACAGCGCCGTTCCGGAGATGATCGCCAGGATCAAAGATATTTCGGCCAAGTGGGACTCGCCCATCGTCATCTTCGGTCACGCCGGCGACGGCAACCTGCACCCCAACATTCTCTTTGACAAGCGCGACCCAGAGGAAATGGAACGGGTAGAAGGGGTGGTGGGCGATCTCTTCCGCGCGGCGGTCGAAGTAGGAGGTTCTCTCTCCGGCGAGCACGGGGTAGGGGTGCTTAAACGCCCCTATCTGGAAATGGCCATGGGGCCGCTGGCCGTCGAGATGCAAAAGCGTATCAAACAGGCGTGGGATCCGAACAACATTCTCAATCCGGGGAAGATTTTCGAGTAAGGCCGGTAGATTGGTAAGAACGAGTCGTTAGATACCAGAGATCCTTTCATAATTCGTTTGCGCGACTTCCGAAATCTGGCAGTGTGAATTGCGAAAGGCTCTCATACCGTAGTGAAAAAGGAGAAAAAGTATGCTAGAACTGAAAAAAGGTATTGATATCCTCGCCGAAATCGGTGGGATCAATACCCTGGATGAAGCAAAATCCCTGTTCGAACTCAGGTGCGACCAGGAGGATGTGACAAAACTGAGCAAGGTAACCAATGAAGAAGCGCTTCTGAAGATTGCAAACGCGATTTCAATGACTAACCCTGATGCGGTTTTTGTGAACACCGGATCAGATGCGGATGTCCAAAAAGTCAGGGAAATGAGTCTAAAAAAAGGCGAAGAGCAGCCCCTGGCTATGAAAGGCCATACGATTCACTTCGACCTCGCTCAAGAACAGGCGCGGATCATTGATAGAACGTTCTACATTGTGAACGAGGGCGAAGAAGTCAGTGTGCTGGCAAAGAGAATTCTCAGGGATGAAGCGCACGAGTATGTCAAAACCCACATGACCGGAATTGCGAAGGGCAAGACTCTGCTGGTAGGTTTCTTCAGCAGGGGGCCCATCGGCGCTCAGACTGCAATTCCGGCTCTGGAAATCACGACGTCAACTTACGTCATGCACTCGGCGAACATCCTGTACAGGCACGTCTATGACCGGTTTGATGAAGAAGTGTTACGCCTGGGACTGTTCCTCACCAATGTCCACAGTGAAGGACCAAACAGACCGGAGGACCTGCCGAATGCCCGGGTGTTTATGGACCGAAGTTGGTTGACGACGTTCTCGATGTTCTGTACGTATGCTGGCAATACGCTGCTGCTGAAGAAAGGGAACCACCGGTTTGCGGTTGACCTGGCAACCTACTACCGCAGGGAACGGGAACTATCGGAGCATATGTATATCACGGGCTTAACAGGCCCTGGCGGAAGAAAGACGTTCTGTGCCGGGGCGGCGCCTTCTGGTTGCGGGAAAACCACGACGGCTATGGTTGGCACGGACTTTATCGGCGATGACTTGGCCCAGTTGTGGATCGCTGGGGACAGGACGTTGCGAGCCATCAACCCTGAGAAGGGGATCTTTGGGATCGTTCAGAATGTGAACCGCGAAGGCGATCCGTACTTGATGAAAGCCCTGCGAGAAGAAGGCGCGGAAGTGATCTGGACAAACGTGTTGATTGACGAGAACAGGGTGCCGCACT
>JAUWOI010000143.1 GCA_030612185.1 Anaerolineae bacterium | reverse complement strand
TCCCCTCCGCTTCGGAGAGACCGGAGGGGAACTCCCCCCCGCTTCGGGGGGGCCGGGGGGGGTGACCTGGCTGCGCGGGCGCTGCCGCTCCTACGACCAGTCATGGCCCTACTCGATGTGGTTGGATCTCCTACGGGGTTGGCTGGGGATACGCTCTGGGGAGACAGAGGAAGAAACACGAGACCGCTTCCGTCGCCAGGCCGAACTGCTGTGGGGCAACCGGTTGGCGGAGTATTATCCCTACCTGGCCACTTTCCTCTCGCTGCCGCTGGAGGAGGTTTTCGCCGAACGAGTCAAACATCTGGACGCCGAAGGTCTGCGCCAACAGTTCTTTTTCGCCTTGCGGAGTTGGGTGGAAGTAATGGCCAAACGCGGGCCGTTGGTGCTCGCCTTCGCGGACGTGCACTGGGCCGACACCACCTCGCTGGACCTGCTGAAGTACTGCCTGCCCCTATGCGACGACGAAGCCCTGCTCTGGTTGATCGTGTTTCGCCCGGACCGCACAGCCCCTGTCTGGGAGTTCCGTCACCGCGTCGAGACCGAGTATCCCCACCGGGTAACAACTGTGATAATCCCCCCATTGACCGAGGCCCAGAGCGGCGAGTTCATTGACCGGCTGATCGGCCCCGAAACGCTGCCGGCGGAGACGCGCGCACTCGTCCTCGACAAGGCCGAAGGCAACCCTTACTACATGGGGGAACTTATCCGCTCCCTGATCGCTCAGGGAGTGTTGGTACAGGAGGCCGAAACGGGCCAATGGCGCGCGACGCGGGCGGTGGCTTCGCTCGACCTGCCGGACACCCTGCAAAGCCTGTTGCTGGCGCGCATTGACAGCCTGTCGTCCGAGGAACGGCATGTACTCCAGATGGCTGCCGTGGTAGGATCCGTATTCTGGTCGAACGTGTTGCAGGCCCTGGCCGGCGATGCGACCCTGAAAGCACACCTGACGGCGCTGCAACGCGCCCAGTTGATCCAGGAACGTGGGCGGGCGCCCGACCTGGGGATGGAATACATCTTTAAGTCCAACCTGATCCGCGATGCGGCCTACGAGGGGATACTCAGTGCACAGCGTATCGCTTACCATCTCAAGGTGGCCGAATACCTCGAAGACCTCTGTGGGCTTGAGGCCCTGACGCCGTACTACGGCGTGCTGGCGTACCACTATCGCCAGGCTGGCAAACCTGGGAAAGAACTGTTCTATACCATTCAGGCTGCCGAACGGGCGCAGGGGATCTATGCCAACGCCGAGGCGCTGGAACATTATACCCGCGCCCTCGAACTGCTGGATGAGGTTGAGGGTGAGGACGAGGTTAAGGGCAGGCTCTACGCTATCCGCACTCAGCGGTTCGAGGTGTTGAATGGGCGGCGCGGGATATTCTTCCTGATGGGTGATTTCGAGGCCGGCAGGGCCGATGCCCAGGCCCTGCTCCCACTGGCGCGACAGTTGGACGATGACCCGGTCTGGCTGATTGACGCGCTACTGCAACAGCCCGGGGTGGCGGGCTGGCAAACCCAAGAGGAACTTGACGCAGGCGTGCCGATGGCCGAAGAAGCCCTGACCCTGGCCCGGCAACTGGGCGATCGCCGTCGCGAGATGCAAAGCCTGGGCGCCATCGCCAACCAGCGTCTTTGGGCCAACGACCCAACGGCGTGGGAACTCGCGCAACGCGCCCTCGATCTGGCCCGGCAACTGGGCGATACAAGTTACGAGGTCGGCATCCTCATCCGCATGGGCAAGGTCTATGCCTGGAGCGATCAACCAGAGCGCGGGATGGAATACCTGGAGGCTGTCCTTCCTATCTGCCAATCCCTGGACGACAAGATGGCCGAAATGGACCTTCTGAACCTGATCGGCCTACAGTTTGAACGCAGCGGCGACTATTACCAATTGTTGACCGAGTACCATCAGAAACGACTGCACATCAGCCGTGAGATCGGCCACCGGCCGATAGAGGGCAGTGCTCTGATGCAATGCGGCCAGATTCAGAGCCTCTACCTGGGCGACTATGAAGCGGGACTGGCCTTGTTGGAAGAGTGCCTGCGCTTATGGGGGGGCACCCCGAACGCGGTGTTCGTCCTGCTGCGTATCGTCCAGGTGCAGGTCGCGCGGGGCAGGCAGGATGAGGCATTGGAGGCGCTTGAACAGGCGCGTCGCATCACCGGCGTGCAGGCTGTACACGATATGGGTCACGCCGGTCTGCGCCTGGTCTCGGCCATTCTCTACAACGGACTGGAAGACGAGGATCACCTGCGGGAGGCACTGGAACTCGCCGCGCAAACATCCCAACTGGTGACCGACGCCCCGCTCACCCAACAGTACGAAATGGCAGCCGCCTGCGAGTCGGCGGCGGCACACCTGGGGTTGGCGGAGTGCCTCACCGGCGAAACAGAGCGACAGGCCCATCTTGACCAGGCCCTGGAATCGTCTCAAGTGGCGCTTGACATTTACCAGCATTTTGGGTTCGTGCAAATCATAGAGTGCGCCAGTGAAAAGATCCTCTACCGCCACAGCCTGACCCTGGCAGCGAACGGTCACGAAGCAGAAGCAGCCGCACATCTCCAACGCGCCTACGACGAGATGAAACGCAAACACGGTCTGATCCCGCCCGACAGCCCCTTCCGCCGCACCTATCTGGAGAACATCCCCCTGCACCGCGACATCCGCGCCGCGCATACCGCCAGCAAGAAGAAAAGGGACATCTGAACTCTTTGTATGGAAGAACTTCTGACCATCGTGACCACAATGCTGCCACGCTCTATTCCGGAGCATCTCCCGCTCCTGATGGGGATTGACGGGCCAGGCGGCGCCGGAAAGAGCACCTTTGCCACAGCACTCGCCAGACGGCTGCAACAAGAGCGTATCTCGGTCACCATCGTCCGTATGGACGATTTTTTTCTCCCATCCACCCAGCGGCCAACAGGATGCAGCACCGACAAGCCGCTCGGCGGTGATTTTGACTGGCAACGATTACGCTACCAGGTTCTCATCCCGCTGGTGCACCATCAACCGGCATCCTATCAACGCTATGACTGGCCGACTGACAGGCTGGCCGAGTGGCAGACACTTGCAGATTATCAGGTAGTCATTGTCGAAGGAGTCTACGCATTACGGCGCGAGTTGCGGGCTCTCTATGATCTCACGATCTGGATTGACTGTCCACGCCCCATTCGACTGGCGCGTGGGATCGTTCGCGATGGGGAGGCCGCGCGTGCTCGATGGGAACACGATTGGATGCCAGCCGAAGACCACTACATCGCCACGGAGCGCCCGCATCTCACGGCCAACTTTCACGTGACGAACGCTGACCCGACTGCCCGCTTACCAGATTGGCACATTCAGAGAAAGTAGGGGCAGACCCACGTGTCTGCCCTCCAGGGCGCACACGCTCCCTGACCGAGCCGCCCAACACGCGTGTCTGCTGACCGACCGGAGACGAGGGCTGGTCTAATTTTCAGGGCGTGACACATGGCACAGAGACAGCGACGGCATTGGCGAAGGCGGGAATCTGTCGTATAATCTTATTATGAGGGTTCTATCCGCGTTCATCCGCACCGCTTTCCACAATGCCTGGATCTACCGGCTCGACTTTTGGCTCATCACGCCGGGTCTCTTTATCATGATGTATGCCAACTATTCCATCTGGACCATCCTCTACCGGCAAAGCCCTCACGCCTTCGGGATGGACCTGGAACGCATGACAACCTACGGGGTGCTGGGCATACTGCTCATCCCCATCATGCGCTCTGCTATGCGTATCCAGTACTATATCGCTGAACAGGTTCGTTTGGGGACACTGGAACTTGACCTGATGAAGCCACTCGACTTCATGTTCCACATGCTCAGTCGCAGCGTGGGCGACCTCGGCGTCGAGTTGTTGACCCGATGTGTGCCGGGCGTGGTTTTTGCCTGCCTGTTCCTCGACTTTAGGCCTCCCATCAGCGTGCAGGCGGGGTTCGCTTTCCTGGCCAGTCTGGCCCTGGGCTACCTGGTCATCTTTGTCCTCAGTTTCCTGATGGGGATGTTATCCATTGTCACCCTCGACATTCGCAGTTATGCCTGGGCCTACCACTCGCTGGTGCGCTTCGCGTCCGGCCAGGTCGTGCCCCTGTGGATGTTTCCGCCAGCGCTGGCTGCCATCGCCGCTGCCCTCCCTTTCCAGGCAGTTTATTTTGTCCCCATGTCCATCTACGTCGGCGCTTACGAGGGCAGCCTGGAAAGTGCCCTCCTCTCTCAGGCTGCCTGGGCCGTTGGATTGTTCCTCGTGGCCCGGCTATGCTGGGCGCGCGTGCAACGGCGCATCACGATACAGGGAGGGTAAATGATAGAATCTCTACGAGAATCCCTACACCTGTATTTCAAGTTCATCGGCATCGCCATCCGCTCGCGCCTGGAGTACCGCTCCGACTTTTTGGTCGGGACGGTCGGCGTGATCATCCTCAACGCGATCAATCTCTCCCTCACCTGGGTCATGGTGAGTCGCTTCCGTGTCCTGGCAGGATGGCAGTTTTGGGAGATCGTCATGCTTTACGGTATGTGGTTGTTGAGCCACAGTATCTACGCGGTGTTCTTTTGGCACCTCAGTACCCTGGAAGATGACATCCTGCACGGTCGCTTTGACCAGTACCTCGTTCGTCCGTGCAGTGTCCTGCTGCAATTTCTGGGCCGCGAGGTCAATTACATGGGCGTGGGCGACGTGGTTTTTGCCACTGCCGCCTTTACCATGGCGTACCGCAACCTCGGTCTCGACTGGCCCGCCGGGCAGTGGGCCTTCTTTGCCGTGGCGGTCCTGTCGGGCACGGTGATCGAGACCTGCATCGCCTGGATCATCGGGACGCTGGCCTTCTGGACGGGGCGCTCGCAGTCAATCTTTTGGCTCTCAATGAGAATTAAGATGCTCAGCCAGAATTATCCTATTGACGTCTTTGGGCAGGGGTTTCGCATCTTTGTCACCGGCTTTCTTCCCATCGCGTTTATGAACTATTATCCGCTCACGCAATTGCTCGGCAAGCCCAACGCAATGGGTATCGCCGGGTTGGGTTTCCTGTCACCCGTCGTGGCCGGTATCCTGCTAGCATTGGGTTCGCTGGTCTGGCGGAAGGGGTTGGCGGGATACACAAGTTCGGGGAGTTGAGACCTGACAGGTTTCGGAAACCTGTCAGGTCTAACGTAAGGAGAGACGACATTGTCAACGTCAGTCATCCAGGTACGGGAACTGAGTAAGCATTTTAAAGTGCCGGTCCGCAAGACGGGGCGCTTTGCGGCGGTGCGCAATCTGTTTTCGCTCGAACGCACGTCAAAGGTGGCCGTTGACGGGATCACTTTTGCCATTGAGAGAGGAGAGATGGTGGGCTACGTCGGCCCGAACGGCGCGGGCAAATCAACGACCATCAAAATGTTGACCGGCATCCTCCTGCCCACCTCGGGGGAGGTGGAGGTTGATGGACTGATACCCCACCGCGACCGGAAGCGGCTGGCGTACCGCATCGGCGTGGTGTTTGGGCAAAAGACGCAACTCTGGTGGGACGTGCCCGTCATCGAGAGCCTGCGGCTGCTGAAAGAGATCTACAAGATCCCGACGAGCACCTACGAGGCCAACCTGGAATTGTTCAACGACATGCTCAATCTGCACGAGTTCCAGGATACGCCGGTGCGCCAACTCAGCCTGGGGCAACGCATGCGCTCGGACCTGGTCGCGGCGCTGCTCCACAACCCCGACATCCTGTTCCTCGATGAACCGACCATCGGTGTGGACGTGATAGCCAAAGACCGCTTTCGCTCTTTCCTCCAGCAATTGAACGAGGAGCGGCAGGTCACCGTTTTGCTGACGACCCACGATCTGTCGGACATTGAAAAGGTCTGTGAGCGTATGATGATCATTGACGAGGGACGCATCATCTACGACGGCGCTATCGCGGACATGAAGGAACGGATCATGCCTTATCGGATACTTGTGGTAGACTTTGCAGACAATGTGCCCCACGTCGAGATTGACCAGGCGGAACTGATGGAACGCAAAGGTCGGCGGAGCCGCTTTCGCTTCGACCGGCGGCAGGTCTCTGCCTCTGAACTCATCACCGCGCTGGCCCAAAAGTATCCGCTAAAGGACATCAGCATCGAGGAGCCCGAGATTGAGACGATTGTGCGAGAGATCTACGAGCGCTCATCTATCGGTGAGAGACTGGAGGGCTAATAACGAGTCGAGATCAAGCACCGGCAGGCAACGGCGGGCTGGGAGTTGGTGGTGAAGATGTGAAACCGGGCCGTCAGCGTGACATCACCCGGGGCAGCCTGGCCCACAATATCTGGAGCCTGACCTGGCCGATCACCATCAGCCAGGCGCTCTTCCTGCTGCCCGGCGTCTACGATGCCTTATGGTTGGGGCAACTAGGACCCGACGCCCAGGCCGCCGCAGTACTCACTATGTCAGTGCGCTTCGTGATGATCAGCGTCCTGATGGCGCTGTGCCGCGCCAGCGGTGCAGTGGTGGCGCGTTACGTCGGCGCCAAAGATCAGGACAGGGCCAACCTGGCGGTACTTCAGGCAATAATCCTGATGATCATCGCTGCCGGGAGCCTGGGGCTCGTCGGCATGGCCTTCGCCCGGCCCTTGCTGACGCTCGCCGGTGCCGACGCCGCCACACTGCCGCCGGCCTTGCGCTACGCCCGCATCATCTTCGCTGGTCTCATCGCGATGGAGATGGTGCCCAGCGTTGGCTTCATGACCAACGCTGCTGGCGCTCCCAGCGTGATGCTGCACATGACGCTGCTCAGCACAGGCGCGTTGCTCGTTGCGGAGCCGCTGCTGGTGGGCTGGATGGGACTGGAAGGCGCGGCGCTGGCGTTGATCGGATCGAACGGATTGGGGATGGTTTGGGGACTGGCTGTACTCGTCGCGGGTCGAGCACCTGTACGCCTGGACCTGCGCAACTTGAGACTGGATCTCCCAATGATGGCCCGCATCCTGCGCATCGCGCTGCCCGCCGTAGTACAGCGCGGCACACCCAACCTGGCGATGTCGCTGCTCACCCGACTCATCTCCTCGTATGGTGCGCCGACGCTGGCGGCGTGGATGATCGCGCGGCGAACTTTCGCCTTCACCCTGATCCCAAGCCTGGGAGTGTCCGGCGCTACACCGGCAATGGTGGGACAGAACCTGGGCGCGGCTCAGCCCGAACGTGCGGCCCGCTCGGTCACACTCATCGCCCGCGCAGTGCTGCTGGTCAGCGGCTGCGTCCTGGGGCTGCTGGCGTTTTTCGCTCCGCAGGTTATAGTACTGTTCAGCCGTGATGCAGAAACCATCGCGATTGGCACACACGCTATACGCCTGCTCAGTGTCGGGCAGTTCTGCTTCATGCTGAGTTGTGTGTTGGAATCGGCCCAGGCAGGAGCAGGCGATACGTCTTCTCCAATGGTCATCAACCTGATTGCATTGTTCCTCATCCAGGTTCCCCTGGCATACCTGCTCTCTCGGCCGGCTGGCCTCGGAGTGAGCGGAATCTGGCTCGCCCTGGTACTGGGCTGGGCCTCACAGGCGGCGCTGATGCTGCTACGCTTTCGCCAGGGACGCTGGAAACTGAAACGAATATAAGGAAGCAACCACCACAAGGAGCAATGGAAATGCACGAGACCCTTTCAATCAACGGCATCTGGCACTATGAGACAGCCGACGGCCAGACGGGGGAGATGACCATTCCCTCCAACTGGCACCTGGCCGGCCTGCCAGACTACACCGGGACCGTCACCTTTCGCCGCACATTCCGGCTCGACGCGCTGCCGGAGGGGAAACGAGCCACGCTCCGTTTCCTGGGCGTGGACTACCGCACCCGGGTGTGGCTGAACGACGTCCTTCTCGGTGCACACGAGGGGTATTTTCAGCCCTTTGAGTTCGAGGCCACGCCAGCGCTGCGATCAGGCGAGAACGAACTGGTCGTGGAGGTTGATTCGCCTCAGGATCCCGTCGAGATCTGGCCCCACGCCAAGACGCTGATCAAGGGCATCTTCAGCCACCACGACTGCCGCCCCGGATCGTGGGACCCAGAGCACGGCCAGGATTGCAACACCGGCGGTATCTGGAACGACGTCGAGTTGTTATGGCACAGTCCCACCTACATCGAGCGCGTGCGCGTCGCGCCCATCCTGCTGGAGGACGGCAGCGCCCGCCTGCGTGTCACCTGCCGATTGGTCTCGCCCGGCAACTGCCAGGCAGAACTACGGTTGCGTTTCATTCCGGCCAATTTCGAAGGCCCGCCCCTGGAGACCGACCGCCCGGTCAGCCTGACCACGGGCACACAGGAGATCGTCGTCGTCCAGCGCGTGGAGGAGCCGGCGCTGTGGTGGCCGTGGGACCAGGGTGACCAGCCGCTCTACACCGCCGACGTCACGCTGGTCGTGGACGGGCAGGTAGTGGATGTTGCCCGCGAACGATTCGGCATCCGGCAGATCGAGATAAGCGACGACTGGGAATTCCGTATCAACGGGCGTCGCTTTTTTCCCCGTGGGACGAACATCATCCCCACCCAGTGGCTCAGCGAGTACGATGCTGAGATGATCGGCACCGACGTCCAGTTGCTGCGCGGGGCCAACGTCAACTTCGTCCGCGTCCACGCCCACGTCAACCGGGATGAACTGTACGCTGCCTGTGACGAGGCCGGCATCCTGGTGTGGCAGGATTTCGCCCTGCAGTGGAGTTACGAGGAGTCGGACGATCTCTACCAACGCGCGGCGGGGCAGTTAGCCGATATGATAGACTGGCTGTACAACCACCCCAGCATCGTCGTCTGGTGTTGTCACAACGAGCCTAGCGTCAACCGGCATACGCTCGACCCGCTGCTGGCGCAGGTGGCTCGCGAGGCGGATAGCACCCGGTACGTGGACATCGCCTCCGACTTCCACTACCACCCCTATCCAGGCTGGTACCACGGCCACTACACCGAGTTCTGCCAGTTGCCACGCGCGCCGTTCGTCAGCGAGTTTGGCGCCCAGGCGCTGCCGGACTTGGAAACGCTGCGCCGGATGTTCGCGCCCGATGAACTCTGGCCGCCGGATTGGGACAAGTGGGCCTGGCACGATTTCCAGTACGACCAGACCTTTAACATCGCGGGGGTCGAGATGGGAGAGAGCATTGAGGAGTTCGTCGCCAACTCCCAGGCCTACCAGTCTCGCCTG
>JAUWOI010000465.1 GCA_030612185.1 Anaerolineae bacterium | reverse complement strand
GCGCTCGCTCGGTTTGACTCATTGCTGCGCTCGGGCGGAATGACGCATTGCTGCGCTCGGGCGGAATGACGGATTGCTGCGCTCGCTCGGAATGACGCATTGCTGCGCTCGCTCGGAATGACGCATTGCATAATCGGAGGTCTATATCGCGATGAATCCTATCTACTCTACTAATGGCGAATGGGTCGCGCTGCTTCGCGAGGGTTATCTGTACGATACCCTTGGCGAGTGGGTCGGCTGGCTGGACGGCAAGGACATCTACACCCGCGATGGGGAGTACGCGGGCTTCCTGTCGGAGGATGGGCGGGTGCTGCGCGAGCGCATCCGCAGGCAGCGAGCCATCCGCTCTGCGCCCCCCGCTCCCCCCAGGCTCAGACCTCCGGCCACGGTGCCCCTGGCCCCTATGTTCGCCGAATTGCCCTGGAGACTGGTGGATATCTTCGAGGAAGACCCGGATGTCTTCAATTACGTCTCCGACCTGCGGCCCGATTGGGAGGATTGACTCATGATTGGAGATTGGAGATTGAAGATTGGAGATTTCGGGATGTGTTTCTTGGGCCTTGCCCTGGCCCTCGTTGGCTACTTCGGGCCGTGGGTTCCCCACGAGAGCGCCGCTCTTACTGTGACCGGCTTCGAACTGGCGCATCTCACCAGACTGCAAGGCAGTCCGGCATCCATAACCCCTGCACTATTTCTCACGCCCCTCGTCGCCGCCGCTATCCTACTAGGCCTCCTGGCCAACCGACCAACCAACAAACCAACCAACAAACTCCCAACCCTCGCCGCCGCTTTGCTAGCCCTCGCCGCCCTGCCCCCCTACCAATTCATCCTCGAACCGCAGTACCGGGGCCAACTGGTCCTGGCCGCCGGCGGACTGTTGTTGGTTCTGCTGACCCCCCTGGCCCGTTGGCTCCCCCGGCGCGCCTGGACTGTCATGGTCGCGCTTGTATCGCTTGGTGGTGCCATTCCTGCGCTGTGGCAGTTCGCCCTCCTCCGCCCCCTCATCGTCGCGCTGTACAACAGGCCACTCGGCCTGGGCTGGGGCCTGGTTGCCTGCACCGCCGGATTTGCCCTCCTAATACAGCAGTTAGCAGTGAGCAGTGAGCAGTGAGCAGTCAGCTGTGCAAGTTCGTAGTGGCGACTTTAGTCGCTGGTTACACGGCCAAAACGACTGAAGTCGTCACTACGAACCCCATAATGAGAATCGCTGAACCGCTGCCTGCTGACGGCTGACTGCTAATGGCTAACTGCTATCCTCCAGTCCCTCCAGGAACTCCCGCACCTCCGGGATACCCATCAGTTTGGCCTCGAAGAACTCGTTGACCAACTGCTCCACCTTGGCCCGCGAGTCCGCGATTACCGTGCTCCACTCAGCGCCCAGGTCCACCCGGCCGGTGACGTCGTCCCGCAGCCGGAGCAGTGCCATCACGATCTCCCCCTCCAGCGGCCCCTCGCAGACTTTGACCACGTTCTGGATCAGTTCGTCGGTCTGCCGCACCAATGTCTCGCGGTCAATCGTCGAATTGGGCCGGTTCGCGTCGTCTATCGTACTCAGCAGTGACCAGACCTGGTAGAGCAGTGCGGCCGGTTCGTCGAACAATTCGCGGATCAGCGCGGCGGCCTGGTGGCGGCCAGTCAGCCGGAAGATGTTATACATCCGCTTGGCCGCCTTGCCGTAGTTGACGTGCTTGTGGGTGTACTTGTAGACCTCTCCGGTGATCTGCTGCACGTACTCGTCCAGTGCCCGGGGCGAGATATGATGGGCCAGTTTGGAGAACAGCGGCACCGATTCCGCCTCCAGGTAGACCTCCTGGAAATAGGGGTCAATGAAGCCGTCCAGAGGCGTGATCGAACCGTCGGTCGCCTCCCAGGTCACGTCGAGCATGTTGCTGGCGTTGACGACGCGCCCTTTCTCCGGCTCAGCGATGACCCAGTCCATCTTACACCATCCGGGGTCCAGGCAGCCATACTCCCACTCCACCTCCCACGGCTCGCCGGAGGCGCGGAAGACGTGCATCTTGCCCGCTTGCACCTCGTCGGGGCTCCATGAGACAGGCGAACCGGTCTTGATACGTTCGCCATCCTTGACCACATCGCTCTTCCATGTGCCGAACTTGACCTCGACCAGTTGATAGCCGGGGCCCTCGAACTTATCCAGCACCTTGTCGCGCATCAGGCCGGCCAGGACGCGGCAGGCCTCCTCCCGTGTCTCCGCCTTGATGTTGACGCGCTCGAAGTAGTCGCAGTCGCCGGGATAGAGTTGGATCACGCCCTGGGCCGCGCTGCCGGCCAGGCTGACGGCGGTCTCGACGTTGGGCAAGTCGGGCAACTGAACGACGTCGGCGATGCGGCGGTAACGATCGAGCGTACCCTTGTCGAAGTCGAGCAGCGTGATCTCGTGGCCGAAGATACCCGCCTCCTCGTCCACCTCCCACTCCATCGTGCCGGACGCGGCCATCGCCGTCAGCCATTGGGCGACGTCGGTCTCATCTACCTCGACCCCCATCGTCCTGGCCGTCCTGATGATTTGCTCTACTTCCTGTTGGGCGTCTACTGGGCTTCTTTCGTCTGTCATTGTTTGCCTCCGTATGCGTGGAACGTGGAACGTCAAACGTGAGACGTGAAACGTGAAGCGTGAAACGTCAAGCGTGAAACGTGAAGCGTGAAACGTCAAGCGTGAAACGTGAAGCGTGAAACGTGAAGCGTGAAACGTCAAATGTGATACGTGTGCTACTCTGTGTGCTGCTGGGCCAGTAGGGGGACGATTTCTACTTCTGGCCTTCCCACTCCTAGTCGCAGCCGCGCCACCGTCGGTTGTTCCCCCCGCGTGGGGCAGACCGCGCCGGGGTTGACCAGCAATTTGCCCTCCACCCACTTCCAAGAGGCACGGTGGGTATGGCCAAAGACGATGACGTCGGCGTCGGGGTAGAGATGGATCAGGCGGCAGACAATGCGCCGGTTGAAGTCGCTGCCGTTCATCAATCCCAGATACTTGACCAGCACGTCCCGGCCCTTGATCCACATGCCGAACAGTCCAGGCTGGTGACCGTGGGTGAGCACGAGACGCCGTCCAGCCAGGTGCAGTTCGACCGCCAGCGGCAGCGCCATGCCGCCGCCGGAGAACTCGTGGAGGTGGACGTTGCCGCGCACGGCGTGTACCGGCGCAATGTCTCGCAGCGGTTCGAGCGCCGCCGGGTCGTCCACGTCGCCGGCGTGCAGGATCAGGTCCACCCCAGCCAGCGCGTCGAGCACCGTTTTGGGCAAGCGCTTCATGCGGCGGGGGACGTGCGTATCGGAGAGTAGACCAACGACGAGGGCCGGCATCTGCTCACAGTTTAACACAGTTGCCAGATTCGGGCAACCCAACCTGGCGAGTCTACCACGGCCCCAGCGAGTCTACCACAGTCCCAGTGTTATCTCGCAGGTAAGCAGCGTCGTCCGAGTTGCCCCAGACCGGGCTGTCGAGTCCCCAGTAGAGGTCGGTAGCCACCACATCTGTGCCGCTCTTGGTCCACACGTAGACACTGGCCCCACCAGGCAGGATGAAGTCGGCAGGGAAGAGATAGGCGTGTGATTGTTCATCCCAAAGCGTCCAACCGGTCATATCCTGGCTACCTGCTCCCCGGTTCTCAATCAGAACGTATTCGTCCTCCAAGTCGGGGCCATATTCCACATGGACGATTTGCAGGTCAGACGGCGCTGTCGTCGGTGAAGGGGTACTGGTGTTGGTCGGCGCTGGCGTATTTGTCGCGGTTGGCGTCAACGTCGGTGATGTGGGCGTCGGCCGGGGGGTGTCGGTCGGAATTGGTGACTGTGCGGGCGTTGATCTCGGTGCCGGAGCCAAAGTTGGTATAGGAATAGGCGATTGTATGGTCACGGTGGACGC
>JAUWOI010000477.1 GCA_030612185.1 Anaerolineae bacterium | reverse complement strand
GTATGCGTGAAAATCTCCCCTCCCCCATCCTACATTCGTAGCAGAACGAAACCCAAAAACGCTTAGGAGGCCGCAGGGCGCGTCTAGTGGCATGCCGGCCGTTGAGGGTGGGATTGATGAATTTGCCAGCCGCGTACCCGTAGAGTATAATGGAAGCCAAAATATGCAACACGTAGCACGAAAACGGAGGAAATATGTCTGACACAATGAAAGTCCAACCCTTTGACGTTCTTCTCAACTGGATTCTGAAAGAACTTGAGGAGAACCAGTCCATCTTCGGCATCCATCGCTCCCTTTTCTACACCCCTCAAAAGGACAGCCCCTATTCTAGCGACCTCTTCGGCCATTACTTGGCCACTCCCATCGGGCCAGGGGCGGGTCCCCACACCCAGTTGACCCAGAACATCTTATGCGCCTGGCTCTCCGGCGGCCGGTTTATCGAACTGAAGACCGTGCAGATTATGGACGAACTGGAGATCCCCAGGCCCTGCATTGACATGGAGGACGAGGGATATAACGTCGAATGGTCTCAGGAACTAAAACTGGATCAGTCCGCCAGCGAGTACGTCAAGGCCTGGGTGTTGATCCACGTCCTGCGCAGGCTGCTCGGCTTCGAGGGAGACGTTCCCTGCGGCACGATTTTTAACATGAGTGTCGGCTACAACCTGGAGGGGGTTCAGAGCCCGCCTATGACCCGTTTCATGGACAGCCTCCAGGATGCGTCTGAGGAGATCGCCGCGCTTCAGGCAATTCTGAGAAAGGACTTCCCCCAGTTCGCTGACATCGAGATCCCATCCCAGATTACCGACAATGTCACCCTTTCGACCATGCACGGCTGTCCCCCGGACGAGATCGAACGCATCGGCGGGTACTTGCTGGAGGAGAGGAGGCTGCACACCACGGTCAAGCTGAATCCCACGCTGCTGGGTAAAGAGACGGTAACGCGCATCCTCTACGACCGCCTCGGGTTCACGGATATCCACATCCCCGATGCCGTGTTCGAGTACGACCTGCAGTACGGGCGGGCGGTGGAGTTGATCAAGGCACTGAAGCAGGTGGCGGCAGAGCGGGGCTTGACCTTTGGGGTCAAATTGAGCAACACCCTGGCTCTGGCTAACCACAAGGACGCTCTCCCCGGCGACGAAATGTACATGTCGGGACGTGCCCTCTATCCGATCACCATCAATCTATTCCACAAACTATCTCAGGAGTTCGACGGTGACCCTTCGTCAATCTCAGGGCAGGCTTTGAACGTCTCTTTCTCTGCCGGGGCCGACGCGCTCAACGTGACGTCCATCCTGGCCGCCGGTGCTCGACCAGTCACCGCGGTCTCGGACATCCTGAAACCGGGCGGCTACTCCCGCTTCCTCCATTACCTGGAGAACCTGGAAAGGGATATGCGAGGCCTGGGAGTGACGAGTTTGGAGGAACTGGCCCAGGATAAGTTGGCTAACCTGGAACGAGAGGCCGCTCGGGCTCTGGAGGACCCACGATACAAGAAGGGTTACCATCCACACGGCCTGCCCAAGGTCGCATCGAGCCTGGAACTCTTCGACTGCATAACCGCCCCCTGCACGGAGCAGTGCGCGGTTCGGCAGGACGTGCCCGAATATGCCTGGCTGATCTCTCAGGGAGAATACGACCGGGCGTTGCAGGTCATCCTCTCCCGCAATCCCCTTCCCGGGGTGACCGGTTACGTCTGCACCCACCTGTGCCAGACCCGCTGCACCCGCAACAACTACGATGAACCGGTGGCCATCCGGGCATTGAAGCGCTTCGCTGCTGAAGAAGGAAAGGTGTCTCCAATCTCCAATCTCCAATCTCCAATCTCCAATCCCAGAGTGGCAGTGATCGGCAGCGGCCCCTCGGGGCTGGCTGCCGCCTGTTTCCTGGCTCTGAACGGTGTCGAGGTGACCATTTACGAGGCCAAAGACAGGACCGGCGGAATGTTGGCCCTGGCCCCTGCCTTCAGGCTGCCCGAGGCCATCGTCCAAGAGGACATAAACCGGATCAAAGAACTGGGTGTGAAGATCGAACTTGTCCACCCCATCACATCTCCTCCGGAGGAGTTGCTGGGAAAGGGTTTCGACGCTGTCTACGTTGGGTCGGGCGCTCAGAAGGATGCCCGTCTGGGCATCGAAGGTGAGGAGGGTGGGGGAGTTTACCATGCTCTCGATTTTCTCGAGCGGCCGCGGCGAGGCGAAGATGCAAAGTTAGGCAGCCATGTACTGGTGATCGGTGGGGGTAATTCAGCCATGGACGCGGCCAGGTCTGCCAGGCGGCTCACTGGGGGCGCTCTTCCCTCCCCAGGTGGGGGGGGACTGGGGGGGGGCCGCGTGACCATCGTCTATCGCCGGACCCGGCAGGAGATGCCGGCCGGCGAGGAGGAGATCGTGGACGCGCTGGCAGAGGGTATTTTGCTGCAGGAGTTGGTCTCTCCCACCAGGGTCATCTTGAGAGAGGGCCAGGTTGTAGACATGGAGTGTGTGTCGAACGAGTTGGGAGAGGTGGGCGCGGACGGGAGAAGGAGACCGGTTCCCGTCGCAGGCAGCGAATTTCAGATCGAGGTAGACTCGATCATCGTTGCCATCGGCCAGACCCCAGACGTTGCTTTTCTCGATGGAAGCACTGTCTCTCTGCGCAGGAATGGGACCATCGTCGCCGATCCTCAGACCGGGCTGGCGGGCGAGGAGCGGGTCTACGCGGGCGGCGACGCGGTTCGGGGACCCGCTACCATCGTTGAGGCGTGCGCCGACGGAAGGCGGGCCGCCGAGGCGATCTGCCAGCGGCTGGGCGTGAGATGCGACCTGCCAGCCGTCCAACTCCCTCTGCTGTCCGAAGAAGAGATCGTGCGGATAAAGGGCGTCCGGGCCAGAAAAGCAGCGCAGCGCAGGCCGGAGATGCTTCCGCTCGCAGAGCGCGGACTCTTTGACCTGGTGGAGGCCACCCTGACGGAGGAAGCGGCGCTGGCCGAGGCGGCCAGGTGTATGCAATGCTCCACCTTCTGTGACAAGTGCGTGGAGGTATGCCCCAACCGGGCCAACTACACCTTCTCTGTCTCACCCGTGAGCCTGGCGCTGCCCCAGGTCTCCTGCCAGCAGGGCCGGTTGGCGGTGACAGGAGAAGATGCCTTCAGAATCGAGCAGGCCCGGCAGATCATCCACGTAGACGACTTCTGCAACGAGTGCGGCAACTGCGCCACCTTCTGCGTCCACGACGGCAGACCCTACATGGACAAGCCCAGGCTCTTCCTGGAGGAAAGCGACTTCGAGCAGGAAGACGACAACGCCTTCTACGTCGCAAGAAGCGAGGGAGGATGGGCCATCAGGAGGCGGGAAGGCGGGAAAGAGTCGTATCTGGCCGTGGAAGGTGATACCGACGAGATGGACTTCGAAAACGATCTGTTGAGAATAAGCCTCGCCCCCGATTTTCAAATCAAGAGCCTGGAGTTGAAGGAGGAGTTCGAGGGCCTGTTTTCCCTGGCCGAAGCAGCGGAAATGGCTGTGCTTCTCAAAGGGGGTACCATTTCTCTGCCTTTCCTGCTGGTTTGACCACGGGAGGTAACACTGCTCAGCGCCATCTACAAATGGGACACGGATCAACACGGATCACACGGATAGACCACCCAGGTGGTAAACACAGATAAAGACAATAAAAATCCGTGAGAACCCGTCCACCGCGAGTACCACCGCGAGTACTCGTGGCGGGGCTCGTGGCGGGTTCATCTGTGTGTATCCGTGTGCTATTTGACGTCGTGGATACTCCGGA
>JAUWOI010000296.1 GCA_030612185.1 Anaerolineae bacterium | reverse complement strand
CAGGCGATATCGGCGCTTCTGGCGCGCGGTCCTCTCATCGCGGACTACACCTTCACCAAGGATAGTCTCTTTGCCCGCTTGAATCTAGAAGGTGACGAATTGGAGATATACAAGCGGCTATATGGTGTGCTGGCCGATCGTATTCTGGTCCCCAATCTCGTCATCTACCTGCGTGCTGATACCGACGTACTGATGGCGCGCATTGCGACCCGTGATCGCGCCTACGAGCGGGAGATGGACCGCGCTTACATCGAAAGCCTTCAACGGGCCTACGAACAGTATTTCTCTACTGCTCAAATCCCATTGCTGACCATTGACACCGATAACCTGGACTACGTCCGGGATGCGAGCGCCCTGGCTTTCGTCGAGGGTCAGGTGCGGACGGCGCTGGGGATTGGAGCCTATCAGCAGACTCTACCCCGGATGGGATCTGTTGGCCCATTGAGGACGCCAGCGACGCTGACGGGGATGACTCACGAGACATCAGGATGGGACGCGGTGGGAGAATTCCTGGCGGCAAGCGAGGCTATGGGGCGCGTGAGCGCCACGCTGGCTGACAGCGCAGCGGGGTGGTCGGGCGGACAGGAGGCGCAACTGAGGGCGGCGCTGCAGGACGCGATGGTGCGGCTGCAACGGTTGGCACACGGAGCCGGGGTTGATCTGCAGGAGGTACAGTGGTAGATCGGCTGACGCTCGCCCTTGGCAGCGCCGTGATTTCTATGGCGGTGTTCGTCGCCGCCTATACTTACCTCTGTGTACGGTGGTGGCGTCGTCGGCAGCGGCAGATCGATGTGATGCTGTGGGCCATGGGGTGGGCCGCCTACCTGGGCCTCTGCCTCGGGCTCCTGGCCGAGATGTTCCTGCCGCTGGCTATGCTGTGGCGTTATCTGAGCCTGGTGCTGCTGGGCTTGAGTGCTTTTCTCCTTTGGGCAGGTACGCGCCACTTCGTGGGTCCTTCTCCTTCCCGTCGCGCTTACGCCTGGGGAGTGCTGCCGGTGATCTGGGCTGCTGTGGCTTTCCTGGGGCTGGAGGAACGGCCCTGGCTGGTAATTCCAATATTCCTTTTTGCGAGTGCAGCCAATCTGTTCACCGCAGCGAGCCTGTATCGCTACAGTCGCTCCGGTGAGGGCTTGGGGGGAGCCAAGGTCGCAGCGCTGGGGTACGGGCTGTGGAGTATGCTGGAACTGGCCTGCCCCTTCGTCCACATCATCCTATCGCCTCCGCTCAACGTATTGCCTCTGGGCCTGTTACTCGCGAACGGCCTGGCTCTCGGCCTTGCCATCTCCTTGATCGGCCTCTACATGCAAACGAGGGGGCGAAGGGCTCGCCAACAGACTGAGCAACTGAGGAGCCTGCGCACGATCGCGGCGACCGTCAGCCAGGTGCTCGAACCCGATGAAGTACTGAACCTGGTGGCCCGGCAGGCCGCTGCGCTGGTCGGGGCGGAGACCGTCGCTGTCCCACTGATCAGCGAAGACGGCACTCATCTGCTCTACAAGGCTGCTCACGGCCGCTGGGCCGATCAGTTGCTCGGGCAGGGAAAACCTATCCGCAGTATGAGCATCTGTGGCTGGGTGATGCGCACGCGAGAGGGGTTCTACTCCGAGAATCTGGCGCAGGATGACCGGGTAACGGAGGAGATGGAGGAGATACCTGAGTTGGAGATGGCCATCTCCGCCCCGCTGATGTTCATGGGGAGGGCAATCGGCGCGATCACCGCGTTCAATAGGGTCGGTGGTGGGAGTTTCAGTTACGCCGACCTGGAGCAGTGTCTGCAACCCCTGGCGGACCAGGCCGCCATCGCCATCGAGAACGCGCAGCTCTTCGAGGAGGTGAAGCGGCGAGCCGAAGAGATGACGGCGCTGCACGAGACGACACTGGACATCACGGCTGAACTGGAGATGCCCCGGCTCCTGAATGCCATCATCGCACGGGCCAGTGACCTGTTGGGGGCTACGGGAGGGCTGATCCATCTCTACGACCCGGCCAGGGAAAGACTCGCAGTAGTGACGAGTCACAATCTGGAGAAGGACTACACCGGACTGATGCTCGAAGTGGGAGAGGGGGTGGCCGGCAAGGTATTCCAGACCGGAGGGCCACTGATCATTGATGATCATCGCACGTGGGCCGGGAAGTCATCACAGGTAGCCGATGCCGACGCCCGATCCATGCTTGGCGTGCCACTCAAGTGGCGGGAGCGGATTCTCGGCGTGCTTGATATCATGGACAACGTGAGAGTGGGGGCTTTCGATGAGCATGACCTGCGGCTACTGATGCCCCTCGCCAATCAGGCCACCATTGCCATCCAGAATGCCCGGCTCTTCGAGGAGGCGCGGCAACGCGCCCGTCAGTGGGAGGCTCTCACCGAAGTTGGACGGGCCATTGGCTCCATTCTTGATCTCGATGAGGTGCTGGAGTTGATCTTGGAGCGGCTGGAGCAGGTTATTCCCTATGACACCGTTTCCCTGTGGCTGCGGGAGGGGGAGATGATGCGCATCCGGGCAGTGCGGGGCTTTGAGGTTGCCGAAGCACACCTCGGGCTCACGGCCACCATTCAGGACGATGTCCTTTCCCAGGAGATGGTGAGCACCCGGCGACCTCTTATCCTCGCCGATGCGCGACAGGACGAGCGATTCCATGGTCTGGCGGGCACGGAGCGGGTGCGCTCCTGGCTGGGGGTGCCGTTGCTGGGCAAGGGTGAGGTCATTGGCCTCGTCACCCTGAACAAGAAAGAGCCTGGCCTCTACACTGCGGAGATGGCTGCACTGGCGTTGGCCTTTGGCCAGCAGGCAGCCATGGCCATCGAAAATGCCCGCCTGTACGAGGAGACAAAACAACGGGCCGAAGAGATGACGGCACTGTACCACACCTCCCTGGAGATTCCCACCAACCTGCCCGACTTGCTGTGGACTATCTGTGACCGGGCGGCTGGGCTGCTGAGCGTGGATAAGGGAGGGCTTTACCTCTACGACGAGACGCGGGAAGAACTAGAACTGGTGGTTTCGTACAAAATGGGGCGGGACTTCACCGGCACGCGTATTAGACTCGGCGAGGGTCTCGCCGGCCGCGTGGTGCAGACAGGCCAACTACTCATCGTAGATGACTACTCCCGTTGGGATGGGCGGGAACGGGCGTATGAGGGGGAGCCCTTTGCCACGGTGATTGGTGCCCCTCTCAAGTGGCAGGAGGGGGTCATCGGGGCTATCATTCTCTGCGAGGAAACAGAACGGCGGACATTCACCCCCGACGACGAGCGGCTGCTGGGTCTCTTCGCCCAGCAGGCTGCCGTGGCCATCGAGAACGCTCGGCTCTACGAAGGGATCATGCGGCACGTGGAGGAACTGACCGCGCTGCACACCATTGACGTCGCCATCGCCTCGACACTGGACCTGGACGAAGTGCTGCAGCGAGTCTACGAACAGGTCGTCACGGTGATAGACGTCGCTACCTTCCACATCGCACTGTATGACGAGGAGAAGGACGAACTCCACCTGCCGATCATTGTGGATCGGGGAAAACGGTTGCCATCCCAGACCTTGGAAGGTGGGTTGAGCGGCTGGGTCGTCCGTACCCGGGAACCACTGTGGGTCGGGGATATGGAGAAGGAACGGGATGCCTTGCCCGTGGAGGCCATTGCCTTGGGCATCCCAACCCGCTCTCTGATGGTGCTGCCGCTCATCGCCAGAGATAAGGTCGTCGGCGTCATATCCGCCCAGTCCTATGAGCCCTATGCCTTCGACGAGGGGCACCGGCGTCTGTTCTCCGGCATCGCCAGCCAGGTCGCCATCGCGATAGAGAACGCGCGGCTGTTCAAGGAGGTTACGCAGCGTCTGGCCGAGGCCCGGCTGATCCAGGAGGTGATGCTGGCGGCTGCCTCGACGCTCGATTTCGATCTGGTGCTCGAACGCACTGCCAAGGCGCTGCACCGGGCACTGGGTATTGCCCGCCTCGGCTTCCTGCTGCCGGACGAGCGAGATGGCGCGCTAGTGCCTCATCCATCCCTGGTCGGTTTTGCGGAGGGCGCTTTCCGGATTTCCATCGAAGGCAGCCTGGTCGGACAGGCCTATCACACCGGTCAGCCGGTGCTGGTGCGGGATGCCGCGAAGGAACCTGCCTACTTGGAGCAGGCCTCTGAGGTCCGTTCCGTGCTGGCCGTGCCGGTGCGGATCAGCGATCGTGTCGTCGCGGTGCTGCATGCGGAAAGTCTCCAGGTGGGAGCCTTCGGCGAGGATGAACTGCGCCTCTTCACGACCATTGCTGGGCAGTTGGGCGTGACGCTGGAGAGCGCCCGGCTGTACCGGAGACTTGAGGCTCAGACGGCTGAACTCTCGCAGGCTTATAGTGAATTGCAGGAAACCAACCGCTTGCGCATCGAGTTGGTGCAGAACGTGGGCCACGAACTGCGTACACCGCTGAGTCTGATCCAGGGGTACGTCGAGTTGCTACTGGACGGAGACCTGGGCCGCATTCTCGACAGCCAACGGGGGGCGTTACAGGTCATTCATGAGCGCAGCGCCACTCTGGCGCGCTTGATCCATAATCTGACGATGTTGCAGGCTGTGCCCCGGGGGGCGCTGGCGCTGGCTTCAGTGTCGGTCGTCGAGGTGGTGCAACGCGCGCTGGCGGAGTTTTGGCGCTCCGCGGAGAAAGCCGGCATTATGTTCCGAGAGGAATTGCCAGCGGGATTGCCGTCTGTGGTGGGTGATCAGGAGCGGCTGGAGTTGGTCTTCGGCCACCTGGTGGACAACGCCATCAAGTTCAGCCCCGACGGCGGCACTGTCACCGTCCGCGCCTGGGCCGATGAAAACCAGGTCTATGTCTCGGTTACTGATGAAGGAATCGGTATCGCGCCCGATCATCTGAACCGTGTATTCGAGCGCTTCTATCAGGTGGACGGCACCACCAAGCGGCGATTCGGCGGCATGGGGGTGGGGTTAGCACTAGTGTGGGAGATCGTCGAAGCTCATGGCGGAACGGCCACGGTGGAGAGTGAGCCAGGAGAGGGCAGCACATTCACCGTCGCGCTGCCGCGGGTGGAAGAACCGTTAGCGGATTAGAGAACGAGTCGCCAATCTACCAACATGAATATGAAACGTTTTGTCGCTATCGCGGGTAACATCGGTGTAGGCAAATCAACTCTGACAGCGCTCTTGAGTCAGCGGCTGAACTGGGAGCCCTTTTTCGAGGCGGTCAACGATAATCCCTATCTGGCCGACTTCTATGGAGACATGCAACGTTGGAGTTTTCACTCGCAGGTCTACTTCCTTTCACGCCGCCTACGCCATCATTGGCAGTTGCTGGAGCGCGCTAACTCAGTGGTGCAAGACCGTACCGTTTACGAGGATGCCGAAATCTTCGCTCGCAACCTCTACCGGCAGGGATTGATGGAGGAGCGAGATTACCGTAGTTACCATGAGCTATACGAGGTCGTGATGACTGTGCTTCCCCCACCTGATCTGATCATCTATCTGAAGGCCTTGGTTCCCACACTTCAGAAGCGCATCCGTCTTCGTGGCCGTTCGTATGAACGGGATATTTCAACGACCTATCTGGAGCAACTGAACGAATTGTACGAGGAATGGATCGCTGGATTTTCCCTCTGTCCAGTGCTGAGTGTGCCCTCCGATGATCTGGACTTCGTGCTGAACCCCGAACACCTGGGACTGATCATGGACGAGGTGCTCGAGAAACTGCAAGGGTGGGAGGAGGTTGTGTTCGACAAGTGATGACAGGCATCAAACTAGGTCTGGCCTTCTGCAAACTGGCTGTAGAGGCTCACGGAGGCCGCATCTGGGCGGAAAGTGAAGTGGGCGAAGGCAGCAGTCTTAAGTTTACTCTGCCCCTGGAGGCCGGATGACCGAGCGGTTGTACTACGCGGACTCATACTGCAC
>JAUWOI010000254.1 GCA_030612185.1 Anaerolineae bacterium | reverse complement strand
CGGGCGTGGGATGTGCCTACAAACTGGCGGAGGCGCTATATGACCGGGCGGGACGGCCGCAGGACATTGCGCAGCATCTCGACCTGGTGGCCCTGGGGATCGTGGCCGATGTCGCGGTGCAGACCGGCGACACGCGCTATTTGCTTCAGCGAGGGCTGGAGGCCCTGCGTCACACCGAACGCTTGGGCCTGCAGGTGATGATGGAGACCGCCGCACTCAACCCAGACTGGCTCACAGAAGAGCACATCGGCTTCGTCCTGGGACCCCGCCTCAACGCCCTGGGCCGGCTGGCCGACGCCAACGTCGCCGTAGAACTGCTGACTACCGATGACCTGGGACGTGCCCGCATTCTGGCCACCGAATTGGAGGGCTTGAACGCTCAGCGCAAACTGCTGTGCGACCAGGTTTTTCAAGCGGCCCAGGCGCAGATCGAGCGCGATTCCACGCTACTGGAGCGCGCTGCCCTGGTGCTGAGCCACCCAACCTGGCCCGCGGGCGTCATCGGCATCGTGGCCGGTCGCCTGGCTGAACGGCACCACCGTCCGACCATTCTCATCGCCACACCACCCGGCGAATTAGGCCGGGGGTCGGCCCGCTCCGTCAAGGGGTGCAATATCTCAGCCGCCATCGCGGGCCTCAAGGAGATGCTGGAGAGTTTCGGCGGCCACCCGATGGCAGCCGGGCTGAGCATTGATCCAGAGCGCATCCCCGAGTTCCGGCGTGCCCTGTCACGCACCGTCCTGGAGATGTGCGGAGAGGCAACGGAAAGGCCCGCGCTACAGATAGACGGCTACCTGCCGCTTTCTGACCTGTCGGTTGATCTGGTGGAGGAGATAGAGCGATTGGCGCCGTTCGGGCCAGGGAACCCGCCGCTGACACTGGCAAGCCTGGGGCTCTCTCTGAGGAGCCACTCCACCATAGGCCGCAGCCGCGAGCATCTCCAACTGATCGTGGAAGACGAGGCGGGCACGAGACAGAAGGTAGTCTGGTGGCGAGGCGCCGGCGAGCCACTGCCGCAGGGGAAGTTTGACCTGGCCTACGTCGTACGGGCCAGCGACTACCGGGGGCAGCGGGACGTGCAGGTCGAGTGGGTGGATGCGCGGGTCAAAGCCCAAGGCCCACAGCCCAAGCACCAAATCTCAAAGCCCGAGGCCCAAGTCGTGGATTATCGGCGGGAGGACAGTCCTCGCCGATTGCTGGAGCGCTTGCGGGCGCAGGAAGACGCGCAGGTGTGGAGCGAAGCAGAGACCAGGGCAGAGGTCGCGGGGCAGGATCGGTACGAATTAGGTCCATCAAAGGCCCTGGTTGTCTGGGCCACGCCCCCTGGCCCTGCTGAATTGCAAGCCGTGCTGGAGAAGGTCTCGCCGGAGACAGTCTATCTCTTTGGGATGGACCCCGGTCTGGATCGGCCAGAGGAGTTCCTGAAGCGTTTGGCCGGTCTGACCAAGCCCGCGCTGAACTCCAATCAGGGGCGGACCAGAATCTCGACTCTGGCGGCGGCTACCGCGCAGCGTGAGGCAACCGTGCGGGCAGGCCTGGCCTGGCTTGAAGCCCGTGGGCACCTCGTGGTGCTGGATGAAGGCAATGACAAGATACATCTGACCACAGGCAGCCAAATGGCCAGTGATGATCTGCCCCAGACCGCTGCTCGACTGAAGGCGTTGCTGGAAGAGACGGCCGCGTACCGCGCCCACTTTGCCCGAGCCGCGAAGGAGACACTGGTATAGTCCGAACCCCACCGAGGGTAGGGCAAACGCATTTATCCGTTTGCTCGGCCTGGATTGTCAAATCCAGGCTAAAGGGAGGCCAAACTCGCCCAATCTGGTCTGTTCAGCCGCCGGATCTGGCGATCCGGCGGGAGCAGCATCGGTCTGGAATTATAAATGCGTTCGCCCTGCCACCGAGGGTGATGATGTGAAGGTAAGTCTGGAGATAAAAGCCCTACTCCGGGAAGCAGCCAATGATAGAGTGCGCTGCCTGACCTGCGAGCGGCGCTGCGAACTGGCCGACGGACAGGTGGGCTGGTGCCGCGCGCGGCAAAACCGCGCCGGTACCCTCTACACACTTATCTACGGCGCGGTCTCCTCGCTTTCGTGCAACCCCATCGAGAAGAAGCCGCTTTACCACTTCTACCCCGGTTCGCTCGCGCTCACGGCGGGCGCGTGGTCGTGTAATTTCGCCTGCCCCTGGTGCCAGAACTGGGACATCAGCAAGCAACCCCCAGCGGGCGGAGAGTTCACCCCGCCGGAGGAGTTCGTCGAACTGGCGGTGCGCTGGGACTGTCAAGGCACCTCCATCAGTTTCAACGAGCCCACACTGAGTCTGGAATGGTCACTGGACGTCTTTTCCCTGGCGCGGGAGGCCGGATTGTATAACACCTTCGTCACCAACGGTTATATGACCAACCAGGCGCTCGAATTGCTGGTCGAGGCTGGGTTGGACGGGATGAACGTGGACGTCAAGGGAGACGAGGCAGCAGTAGATGAGTACTGCGGGGCAGACGTCAATATCGTGTGGCGCAACTGCCGCCGGGCGCGAGAACTGGGCGTGTGGGTCGAACTGACCACGCTGGTCATCCCGGACGTGAACGATGACGACGAATGTCTGGAGGACATCGCCAGCTGCATCGTCGCCGAACTGGGCCCAGATACGCCCTGGCACCTGAGTCGCTACTACCCGGCCTACCGCTTTACCGCCCCACCCACCCCCGTGGCGACGCTGGAACGGGCACGTGAGATTGGCCTGCAGGCGGGCCTGCGTTACGTCTACCTGGGCAACGTCCCCGGACACCCCGGCGGGCACACCTCCTGCCCAAATTGTGGTACGATACTGGTCAGGCGGGGCCTTCTGCGGCCGCTGCGCTGCGACGTCACGCGCGATGGTCACTGTCCCCGCTGTGGTCAGGGAATTGCCGGTATGGGATGGGCCTGGCAGGAGGCAAACAGCCCCCCGCATACTGAACACTCGATGCCGGATGCTCGGCCAGTATCCAGTATCTAGCATCCAGCATCCGGCAGAAAGCACGAACTCGGAGGTGAACATGTCAGAATCACGCATCCCATTGCCCGCGCCTCACACCAGCGGGCCAGTGTCGTTGGAGGCCGCCATCGCCCAATGTCGCTCCGTGCGGCGCTACGCGCCGGGAGACCTGAGTCTGGAGCAGATCGGGCAACTGTTGTGGGCGGCGCAGGGTATCACCGGGGACAGAGTCGCCCTGCGCGCCGCCCCCTCGGCCGGGGCGTGCCATCCACTGGAGTTCTACGTCTGCCGCGCCAGCGGAGTGTGGCACTACGAGCCACGGCATCACCGGCTGACGCGCCACCTGGAACAGGACATACGTGGGCCGTTGGCAGCCGCCGCGTGGGGCCAGCAGTTCATCGCCGAGGCCCCGTGCGTGTTCGCCGTCAGCGCCATCTTCGAGCGCACCACCCGGCGTTATAGAGAACGGGGACGCCTGCGCTATGTACCGATGGACGTTGGTCACGTGGCCCAGAACCTGCTCTTACAGGCCATCGCACTGGGGTTGGTCAGCGTACCAGTGGGCGCGTTCGACGACGCTGCCGTCAGGCAGGTATTGGCCCTCCCAAGGCAGGAGGAACTTTTGTATATTCTCCCTGTTGGTCGCCCATATTAGCACCTTCCACCCGCCGGCGTGCCCCCACGCTACTGTACCAATGTCCTATTGACCACTCCCATTGTCTGTGCTACACTAGTTGTAGTCCTATGCAGCATAAGAACCTCTCGCCACGGCATAACGCTGAACCGGCCATCTCCCTGGAAGGAGTGGTCAGTCTCCTGACGCTGGTCACCGTTGTTGTTCTAGGAGTGCTCGGCATACCGCTCGTCGGCCAAACGGTGATCGTCCCCCTGGTCGGCTTGCTTGCCATCGGCCTGACACTCAACCTGGCGCTCGTCTGGCTGGAGCGCCGGTACAATCATTTGCGCTTGTGGGACTGGATCGGTTCTCCGGCCAACCTGGCTCTCCTCACGGCTGGCTTCCACCTCTCGTGGGGATTGTCCAGTCCATACCTGCCGCTGTATGCTGTCTACATCGTCACTGGAGCCATCCGCTATGGCCGCCGGGGGGCCATACAGAGTGTCGTGCTCTCAGTGGTGTCACTGCTGGTACTGCTGGCGTTGGGGCGCTCACTGGCCCTGGAACCGCTGGCGCGCGTGGCGATCAACGTCGGAGTATTGCTACTGACCGGCGCAGTGGCCGGGTGGCTCGGACAGCGCCGCATTGACGCCGTGCACTCCGCCGAGCGCCGTGCCGAGGAACTGGCTGTTCTGAACGAGATAGGGCGCACCATCAACGCCCGCACCGAGATGGATCGCCTCCTTGAGTTGCTTAAACCCATCATTCCCTTTGATGGCTACGCGCTCTACCTCTACCAGGCACAGCCGGTCGAGCGTATGCGTATAGTCGCCGCGTTGGAACTCGCGCCCGAGGATAGGGAGATGGCGGAAAGAACGGCACTGGAGCGTCACCCGGGTTGGGTCGTGCGTAACCGCCAGGGGCTCCGCGTGGACGATACCTGCGCCGATGACCGGGTGCGTTACGTCCGCCCTCATCCGCCCCGTAGCATTCTCTATGCCCCCATGCGCTATGAAGATCGCTGCCTGGGTGCCATCGGTCTGGGGCGCTTCGGCCCCCCGCCCTTCAGCGAGGCGGACGAGCACTTGCTGCAAGCCGTCGCAGACCAGGCAGCGATGGCAGTGGAGAACGCGCAACTCTATCAGGAACTGGAAGAACGAGCCTATCAGTTACACCGTACCTACGAGGAACTGCAGGATCTCGACCGCCGGAGAGCCGAGTTCGTACAGGACGTATCCCACGACCTGCGAGCGCCGTTGACGTTCATCAAGGGATACGCCGAACTGATGCTCCAGGGCGAACAGGGCCCTCTGACGGAGCAGCAGCGGAAAAGCCTGGACATTGTATTGGATAAGACCAGCCTGCTGTCTCGGATGGCGGAGGACATCATCCTGCTTCAACGTCCACAACTCGGCCCAGACACGCTGACGCCCACCTCGCTACCTGGCCTGGCGCGGGTTGCGCTGCAAGGGGCGGAGGCAGCGGCCAAGGCCGCTCACATCACCCTCCGCGTCGAGACACCCGATGACATCCCCCAGGTGCCGGCCGACCCCCGGCGGCTGATGCAGGTCTTCGATAACCTGCTCAGCAATGCCATCAAGTACAGCCCGGGCGGGGGCACGGTGACGGTGAGTGTTGAGGACGTAGACGACGCCGTCCAGGTCGCAGTGAAAGACGAGGGCATTGGCATCCCCAAAGAGGCTCAAGCACACATTTTCGAACGTTTCTACCAGGTAGACCCTTCGAGATCGCGCCGCTTCGGTAGTATTGGATTGGGACTTGCAATTGTCAAAGAGGTAGTCGAGGATCACGGGGGCGAAGTGTGGCTGGAAAGTGAGATCTGTCGGGGCAGCACTTTCTACTTTACAGTGCCGAAGAATCCCCTTGCTCATCCGGCTCGATGACCGCCAATACCTCCGCCTGAGCGACCTCCATCCCCGGGGTTATGTGGAGCGCCTGCACCACCCCATCCCACGGTGCGCGGAGTTCCAGGTTCATCTTCATAGATTCCAGCACCGCCACCACCTCTCCCTGCACCACTCGCTGCCCCACCACCACAGACACCGCCACCAGCAGGCCGGGCAGGGGAGCACGCACCTCCCTTTGTGGTGAGCCCTGTCGAACCGCCGCCGCGGGCAGGGAGGATCGCCTCCCCCCCCTTTGAGAGTGGTCTCGCGTCTGTTCCAAGCGGGCCCAATAAGGCTGCCCGGCCACCACCATTTGGTAGCCTTCCTCGTCGGCCTGCTCGACGTGCGCCTCGTAGGAGCGGTGGTCCACCAACAGCGAATACTGGGGCAGGCCATCCACGCCCTGGAAGTCCACGTTGTACGGACGGCGATTGACCCACACCTGTCCCTCACGGCCCACCTCGATCTCGAAGGTCTCTCCCTCAACGGTGATGACGTACTTCACCGGCCCCACTCCCGCATCAATTCCCAGCGGCCCAGCATCCTCCAGCGGCTGACGCGGGGCTTGCCTGTCACCTCGGCTCCCCCGCGCCGCCGATAGTCGAGCAGCGCTGCCGTCAGTGCCGCTGCCAGGTGATCCTCGCTACCCGTCTCTGGCAGCAGAAACTGCTCCTCCAGGAAGCGAGTGTGGAACTGTCCGCCGAAGAAGCGATGGCTGTCCAAGAGTGCCCGGTGCAGGTCCAAGTTGGTCGTGACACCGATGATGCGGTACTCCTCCAGCGCCCGCCGCATACGCACGATGGCCACCCCCCGCGTCTCCCCCCAGACGACCAGTTTGGCCAACAGCGAATCGTAGTAGGGTGTGATGGTGAGTCCTTCGCAGATGCCACTGTCCACGCGGATGCCGGGGCCGCCAGGTTCAATCAGGCGGGTAATACAACCAGCGGCGGGGATGAAGCCCCGGGCAGGGTCCTCGGCCAGGATGCGACATTCCAGCGCCCAGCCCCGATAGCGAATATCCTCTTGGACATAATGCAGTTCCCGGCCAGCAGCGATGCGCAACTGCTCTTTGACAACGTCCACTCCCGTGACCGCCT
>JAUWOI010000317.1 GCA_030612185.1 Anaerolineae bacterium | reverse complement strand
TCGTCCATTTTTATGCTCCTCTTCGCAATACCTCAGTCAACTGGCTCCCCGGCCAGGGCAAGGAGACCCGGGGTGTAGGGGGGGCAAGCGAGGTGCGGGGCAGACGCCCGCCCTGCGCCAGGTGAGCCACTGTCTCCCGGCCGTCAGCCGGCGCGACGCGGGCTGGCTGGAACGGCATCACTCGCCCCGCGGCGAGCCGCAGGAAATCGCCCCGGCCCAGCAATCGCTCGGCCCCCGTGCCGCTCCATCCGGTGGCCGTGCGCGCATCCTCGACGCTGGTCACGCGCCCGACCAGCCGCACCGGGAAGTTCGCCTTGACCAGGGAACCCAGCACAGCCGTCGTGGGCTTCTGAGTGGCCGCGATGATGTGAATACCTGCCTCACGCCCGCGTTGTGTCAGGCGGGTGAGTGCCCATTGTATTGCCTTCCCACCGACCATCAATAGATCGGCTAACTCATCAATCACGATCACCACGCTTGGCCTGAGCGAAGGAGCCTGCCCTTGTCCCCTTGTCCCCTTGTCCCCTTGTCCTTGCCTCTCCATCAAACGTACCAGGCTCTGGAGCGCCTCAGTTGTCTCTTCCATGTCCCTAATGACCGGGCGTGCCAGGTGGGGCAGCCCTTCGAAGAGGCTAAAGGCGCACCCTTTGGGGTCTATCAGCACCAGCGATACTCCTCTCCCTCTCCCTCCTCCCCCTATGGGGGGGGAATTTACCATCGCCAGGCTGAGGATCATTGTTTGCAGAAGTGCCGTCTTCCCCGAGCCGGTCGTCCCGGCCACCAGAATGTGGGCCACATCGGGGGAGGGCAGGCGAATGAGCAGGGGCGAGCCATCCTCGGCGAGACCCAGGATTGCGGTCACCGGCGGGATGGGAGGTTGGTTGGTTGGTTGGTTAGTTAGTTGGTTAGTTGGTTGGTTGGTTAGCTGGCGGAAGAGGGGTAGCAGGCGTACCGGCTGCGGGTCGTCGCGGGGTACCTCGACGGCTACAGCGGCCCCACGCCGGGACACACGGCAACTGGGTGCGTCCAGCGCAGCCGCCAGTTCCTCGCTCAAGTTCTTGATGCGAGAGATCTTTGCTCCTATGGCGGGCAAGACCTGGAATCTGACCCAGCGGGGTGTCACTGTGCCGCCGGTCACCCGCGCCGGTACCTTGTGCAACGATAGCACCGCCTCGATCCTATCCGCCTGAAACTCCAACTTTTTGCGCATACTCGTTTCTCCTCAATTGGCACACAGAGATAGCAGAACAAACATTCTACAGCCTCTCATATCATACCAGAACATCCGTGCTACGTCAAGCGGGATTATCCCAAATTGGAGTTGGGATATTTTGGTGCTAACAAAGAGAAAGCCCAGCCGTAAGGCTGGGCCATGCTTCTACTTCCGACACCGGCCTGAAGAGCCGGTGCGGGCTTTCCCAGCGCCGCCGTAGACAGGCGGCGCGGCTTAACTGCTGACTATTGTAACTGCCGGATGACCATTACTACCTTGCCCTGCACCTCCACCTGGCGGGGATCATCCACATAGATCGGTCTCATCGTGGGGTTGGCCGGTTGGAGCCGCACCCGTCCCCCCTCCTCCTGGTAGAAACGTTTGAGCGTCACTTCCTCACGATCCCTTAGCCACACCGCCACCATCTCGCCATTCTCGACTTGCTGCTGGTGACGCATAACGACGATGTCACCATCGTGCACCAGTGCATCTATCATCGAGTTCCCCTCCACCTGCAAGGCGTATAACCCCTCCGGGTCTCCAAGAATGTCACGGGTCAACTCGATCGTCTCGTCACCCATCAGGGGAAAATCGCTGGCTGGCACCGGGAGGGGCTCGCCAGCCACGATACGGCCCAGTAGCGGCAGACGAACCACGGCCCCCGGCATCATTTTGGCGCGGGCCGAGTGGGTCAATTTTAGTCCGCGCGACACGTCCCGGTCCCGGCTGATATAACCTGCCTTCTCCAGACGCCGCAGGTTGTAACTCACGACGGAGGTGGAACTGATCCCCGCCGCAGCGCCAATCTCGCGGATGGAGGGCGGGTAGCTGTTGTCCTCAATGTACTCGTTGAGGAATTTCAATATCCTCTGCTGCCTTTCTGAAAGACGCTCATCCATCATCTGCCTCCTCGCTCTCGATTGGGCCGCTGGGCTGCCCGTTGCGATTATATTATACACGAACAGACGTTCTATGTCAAGGGTGCGAGCCGCGGCATCCGGGTCTAACGTGCAGCCGTTGTCCCTCTTCGCTCATACCGCCGGAAGATGGCGTAATACACCAGCGTCCCTACGAAGAAGAACGGGATAGTTAGCAGGTAGACAGTGGAGTAGCCCAGACGGAGGATCAACCGGCCGGCCAGGGCGCCGGCCGCCGCCCCTGCCAGGCTCTGCGCCACGCCCGAGCCCCGGCCGGCCAGACTAGCCACGCGCACGCGTTGGTTCTCGGGGATGAGCGCCATCTGGAAGGCCCGTGTTGCGGGAACAGTCATATTCCACAGTGCACTCCAGGCGTAATAGAAAGACACCGCCAGCCCGAAGGAGGGAGACAGGGCCAGGCCAGCCAGGAAAGGCAAGAAGGCAAACTGCAAGCCGGTCACGGTGCGCACCTGTCCCCAACGCTGCGTCAGTGCTGGCACCAGGAACGTGACGGCGAAGGCGATCATCCTGGAGCCCGCGAAGATCAGGCCGATTGTGCTGGTCTCGGCTCCTAGCCGTTCCTTGAAGAAGAGGTTGAGAAAGGGCAGAATAATCCCCTCGCCGAATGCGAGCAGGACGGCCACTGCTGTGAAGGCGGCGATTTGGCCACTCACGACCCGCGAGGGAGTGAGGGGCCGTTCTATGCTCTCACCCTGCTGCTGCTTCTTCTCCGGGGGGAGGAACAGCAGTGGCAGGAGCCCCAGGCCGTGGCAACCGGCGCCGGCCAGCAGCGCGAAGCGGTAGGCCGGTATACCCTCCGGCTGCGCCCCCGTTAGCGTAGCGTAGAAGCCCGGCAGCATCCCGGCCATGGCGTTTCCCAGCGTACCGGTTACCAGCCAGGCGGCGGCAATGACGCTGAAAAGATGTGTACGCTTCTCTTCCCGGCTGTAGTCGGCCAGGAGAGGAGTATAGGCCACGTGCCAGAGGGGGAAACTGATGCCGGCGACGACGGTGGAGACCAGCAGTCCGGCGTGACTGGTCAGCAGCGAGCGGGCTGCCAGCCCTAACCCGCTCATCGCCACGCCGATGCGGAACAGCCAGCGCCGTGACACGCGGTCGCCCAGGAGTCCCAGCGCCAGCGCCGTCAACATGGTCGCCAGCGCCGTCACCGAGGCCAGGTCGCCGATGAAGACCTCGCCGTATCCCAACCGCTTGAGGTAGAAATTGAACAGCACGACGAAGGGCGCAAACCCTGGGCTGATGAGAAGGCAACTGAGCAGCACCAGTTTGGCCGGGCGTGAAAAGCCCGTCACGTCCGCTCCCCCTCAGTCCCCCCCAACTCTGGGGGAAGGGCCGGGGGTGGAGGCGACCACGACCCGCTCCGCGCTGGCGTAGACACGGAAACTGCGCCGCCGCGTGTAGCCGATCAGCGTGATGCCCCACGCCCGTGCCAGTTGAACCGAAAGCGAGGTCGGCGAGGTGCGCGAGATGACGATGGGCACCCCCATCCGCGCCACCTTGTGCAATATCTCGGAACTGACCCGTCCAGTGACAAGCAGGATACAGTTGCGCGTGGGCCAGCCTTGCCGCATACAGAAGCCAGCGATTTTGTCAAGCGCATTGTTGCGGCCGATGTCCTCCGTGATACACAGCAGTCCCTCTCCATCAGCCAGCGCTGCTCCGTGAACCCCTCCTGCACGGCGGTGCAGCGCAGTAGCGCGTGAGAACTCCTCCATCAACCGAGTCATCTGCTGCGGAGTGAGACGCAGGTCCGATTCGACCCGGTGATGCACGTGGGTCACGTCCTCAAAGGTGGCGCCGCCGGAGTAGCCAGATGTGAAGATGCGCAGTCGAGGTGTCTCAAGGTCGTGGTGAAGCCGAACGTCCAAACGCTGGTCCCCGTCGCGCAACTCAACCACTGCCACTTCATCCGGCGCTTCGATTAGCCCCTGGTTGAACAGGAAGCCTAGCGCTAATTCCTCCAACTGGACCGGCGTGCACATCAGTCTGACCAGCGGCTGGCCGTTCACGCAGAAGGTAATCACCTTCTCCACCGGCACAACACCGCGCACTGGCCGGCACTCGGCGTCGTAATAGCCGGTGTACGTGATGGGGTACGAACCTGCGTCGGTCATTCTACACCCTGCCCAACAGTCTTAGCACACGCTCCACTACCGCCTCGGCGGTGAAGCCGAACTTCTCCATCAACACCTTGTAGGGGGCCGAGGCCCCGAAACGATCCAAGCCCATCACGTCGCCAGTCAGGCCGACGTACTTGGCCCACCCCTGCGTCACACCGGCCTCGATTGCCAGCCGCGCCGTCACCTGTGGCGGCAACACCGCTTCCCGGTACGAGGCGGGCTGCGCGTCGAAGAGTTCCCAACTGGGCATGCTCACCACCCGCACCGCTATCCCCTTTTGTGCCAGCAAGTCTCGCGCCTCCAACGCCAGGTGTACCTCGGAACCGCTGGCGATGAGCAGCACGCTAGGAATGCCAGAACTGTCGGCCAGGACGTAGGCCCCGCGAGTGACCTTCTCGGTCGGGTTATGGGTGGTCTCGAACAGCACAGGCAACTTCTGGCGGGTGAGGGCCAACGCGGTGGGGCCGTCCCGTCGCTCCAACGCCACGTGCCAGGCAGCGGCTGTCTCGTTGCCGTCGGCCGGGCGGATGAGGACCAGGTTGGGGATGGTCCGCAACGCCGCCAACTGCTCGACCGGCTGGTGGGTGGGACCGTCCTCGCCGATCCAGACGCTATCGTGCGTCCAGACGTAGACGACCGGCAGGCCCATCATCGCCGCCAACCGCACCGGTGGGCGCATGTAGTCGGAGAAGACCAGGAAGGTTCCGCCGTAGGGAAGCAGACCGCCGTGCAAGGCCATTCCATTGAGAATGGAACCCATCGCGTGCTCGCGCACGCCGAAACGGAGGTTGCGTCCAGCGGGGCTATCACACTGGAAGTCAGCAGAGCCCTTGAGCAGCGTGACGTTGGAGGGGGCCAGGTCGGCCGAACCGCCGATGAGCGTGGGCAGTGCCTGAGCGAGCGCGTTCAGCACCGCGCCTGATGCTTTGCGCGTGGCCAGCGGCCCGTCAGCGGGGGCAAAGGTGGGCAGCGCCTTCTCCCATCCGTCGGGCAACCTCCCCGCCCACAGCGTGTCCAGAAGTGCTGCCTCTTTGGGGTACATCGTCCGGTAAGACTCGAAGGTTTCACACCATTGGGCCTCTGCCTGCCGCCCGTGCTCGACTGCCTGCCGGAACACCGCCAGCGCCGCCTCGGAGATCAGAAAGCGCGCCTCGGCTGGCCAGCCCAGCGCCTCTTTTGTCAGCCGCATCTCCTCCTCCCCCAGCGGCGCGCCGTGGGCGCTGGCCGTATCCTGCTTGTTGGGGCTGCCATAGGCGATGTGGGTGTGACAGACGATGAGTGAGGGACGTTGTGTCTCCTGCTGCGCAGCGCGGACGGCCGCCTCAATCCCGTCCATGGCGTACCCGTCCACTTCCTGCACGTGCCAGTTGTAGGCACGGAAACGGGCCGGGACGTCTTC
>JAUWOI010000534.1 GCA_030612185.1 Anaerolineae bacterium | reverse complement strand
GGCAGCGGTGACCAGTTCGACCTCGGCGCTCGTCTCCGACCTGAGCCGCGCCGCCGCCGCCGCCTACGGCGCTTCATTGGGGGTGCTCTCCAGCGTGATGGACGTGGGCCACTCGACCGGCCTGATGGTGACCGGGTTGCTGGTGGCGGCCTGGGGCTACGGCCCGGCTTTCGCGCTGGTTGCGGCGCTGCTGGTCATCTGCGCCGCCATCTTCGCCACCCTGGTGGGTAGAACCAGAAACCAGGTTTTTCAGAAAAAACAGGGCTTCCACTACCTGGACGTCCCCGACGAGGAGCGGCTGGCCCACGGCTTCGCCATCTACGACGCGCTCTACGCCTGGTGTCAACACACAGTCCGAAGTCCAAAGTCCTAAGTCTAAGCCGGATATCGGACGTAGGACGTAGAACTTCAAACACAAGGAGAGATGCTATGATTTCGTCTGAATCAGAATCTACTAGCACAAGCATCCGTTCGCTTCCCCGCAACGTCTGGGCCGTCAGCCTGACCAGTTTTTTTATGGACATCTCCAGTGAGATGGTCATCAACATCCTGCCACTGTTCCTCTCCAACGTGCTGGGGGTGAAGACCAACATCATCGGCCTGATCGAGGGAGTGGCCGAAGCGACCGCCAGCCTACTCAAGGTCTTCTCCGGCTGGCTCTCCGACAAACTACGGGCCCGCAAGTGGCTGGCGGTGGCGGGGTACGCCTTCTCCGCCTTCTCCAAACCTTTCTTCTACTTCGCCAACTCCTGGGGCGCGGTGGCCGGCGTGCGCTGGGCCGACCGGGTGGGCAAGGGCATCCGCACCGCCCCCCGCGCCGCGCTGGTGGCCGACAGTATTGACGATCGCCACCGGGGTCTGGCCTTCGGCCTCCACCGCGCCGCCGACACCGGCGGCGCCATGCTGGGGCTGCTCATCGCGCTGGGCGTGGTCTGGCTGGCGCAGGCCGGAGACATGGAACTGAGTCGCCCCACTTTCCAGACGGTGGTGCTCATCAGCCTGGTGCCAGCGTTTCTGGCGGTGCTCTCGCTGGCGCTGGGCGCGCGGGACGTGCCGGTGACCAAGGAGCGGGAGATGCCCCGGTTCGCCTTCCGCAGCCTGGGCCGGCGCTTCTGCATCTTCATGCTCATCGTCGGCCTCTTCGACCTGGGCAACTCCTCCGACGCCTTCCTGGTACTGCGGGCACAGGAGCGGGGGTTGAGTATCATCGGCGTGCTGGGGATGCTGGTCACATTCAACCTCGTCTACACGCTGGTCAGCACCCCGGCGGGGTCGCTCTCGGACCGTATCGGGCGGCGTCGGCTCATCGTCGGCGGCTGGCTGGTCTACGCGGTCATCTACCTGGGGTTCGCGCTGGCAGGCAAGGGCTGGCACGTCTGGGTGCTGTACGCCATCTACGGCGTCTACTACGGCCTGGCCTACGGCACGACCAAGGCCATGGTGGCCGACATCGTGCCGGAGGAACTACGCGGCACGGCCTACGGCACCTACAACGCCGTGTTAGGGATTCTGGATTTCCCGGCCTCGCTTCTCGCTGGCTTCTTGGGGCAGGGGGTGGGCACGTGGGAGGGCTTTGGCCCCTCCGCGCCGTTCTACTTCGGCGGGGCGCTGGCGCTGATGGCGGCAGTGCTGATGGCGGTGGTGATGCCAGCAGCTCGGTAGATTAGCACCTGGCAGACTGGTGCGCTGGGGCAGAGACCAACCGACTGACCTGTCAGTTTTACAATCTACCGGACACTCTCTATCTCCTGTCACGCGGGCCAGCAGCGATGGCCGCCTCATAGACGGTGAGCAGGCGGGCGGTGGCGGCCAGGATGTCATAGCGTCGCGCCGCTCGCGCAGCCTGTTCCCCCAGCGCCCGGCGGCGCGGCTTGTCGGCCAGCAGCCCCAGCACTGCCTCGGCAAAACCATCCTCCCGGCCTGGCACGAGCAACCCCCCTCCTTCGGCCAACACATCCATCAGGGCGGGGGTCTCTACCGCCACCGCAGGGGTACCGGCAGCCATAGCCTCGATCAACACCAAACCCTGCGTCTCCGTCACAGATGGAAAGACGAACAGATCGGCAGCGGCGGCGTAATGCGGCACCTCGCTGTGGGGGATAGGGCCGGTGAGAATAACCTTCTCGCCAAGGCCGAGTTTCCGCGCCTGGCGTCGCAGACTACGCTCGCGTGGCCCCCTGCCCACCAGCAGCAACCGCGCCTGGGGGCGCACGGGCGCGATCCTGGCAAAGGCACGCAGCAAGAAACCGATGTTCTTCTCCTAGGACAACCGGCCCACGTATAGCAGCAATTCAGCGTTTTCCAGGCCCAGGGCAGCGCGAACGCGCTGTGGGTCCAGGTCGTGGTACAGGCTCAGGTCTACTGGCGTCGGCACGACGGTCACAGGTACATCGGTATCGAGCACCCGCAGGATGGAGTCCCGGGTACTGGGCGTGGGGGCCACGATGTGAGTGCACTTCTCCAGGTAACGTCTGACGATTTCTTCAGTCACCATGCCGACCAATTCCGGCGCAATGGGAATGTACCGCTGGGCATACTCGTCGTAGTGAGAATGGAGGGTAAAAACCAGCGGCAGGCTCAGGTCACGCGCAAAGGTAGCCGCCATGTCGCCCACCACAAAGGGGTGCTGGCTGTGAATCAGAGCCGGCTTGATCCCGCGCACTGTGTGCGCCATCGTCGTCTTAAAGGGAATCACCACCGACAGGTCCAGCCAGTCAGGTAGACTAAGGGCAGGGAGACGGAAGACGTAGAACTCTTCATCCTCGTAGTCCTCGTACTCTGGGGCAATGATGTGTACGTCGTGGCCAGCCTCAATCAATCCCCGGCGAAACAGTGCTATAGACGTCACCACCCCGCTGACGACCGGCTTGTAAGTATTGCTGAAGATGACAATACGCATACTCCATCCCGCCTTCCGATTCCGACACAAGACGTCGTCCTACTGAGACCAGTGACCATCGGGGGACGAGTTACCCGCCCGCCTGCGCGAACTCAACAATGGCCTGCGCTGAGAGCGGATGGTCGCCCAGGGCCAGCAGCAGGCTCAAGGGCAACGTTACGTGATCGGCGCCAGCCAGCACCGCCTG
>JAUWOI010000239.1 GCA_030612185.1 Anaerolineae bacterium | reverse complement strand
GTTTGGCGTAAATCACTGGGACGTGGTGCCGGACATCATGACGTTGGCTAAAGGCATCACTGCTGGTTACGTGCCGCTGGGCGCTGTGATTGTCTCCAGGGCCATCGCCGATCACTTTGCCGACAGGCCAATGCCCATGGGACTGACTTACTCTGGTCATCCGGTATGCACAGCCGCCGGTATCGCCACCATAGAGGTCTACAAGGAAGAGAAACTGGTGGAGAATGCCAGGGCTATGGGATCGATCCTCAAGGAGGGGTTGGAAGAACTGAAGACCAAACACCCCAGCGTGGGCGACGTGCGTTGCATTGGGCTGTTTTCCGTCATCGAGTTGGTGAAAGACCGGGAGACGAAGGAGCCGCTGGCCCCCTGGAACGCCAAACCGCACGAAATGGGCGTCATGGCCCAGGTGCCGGGCGCGCTGCGCGAGCGGGGGATGTACACCTTCTCCAAGTGGAACTGGATCTTTGTGGTTCCGTCACTGAACATTAACGAGACGGAACTGCGCGATGGCCTGCGCATCCTCGACGATGTGCTGGACATCACCGATAGAGGTTGTCCTGCCCAATAGTGGAAGCAAATCATTAGAGAAAGGAGCATAAGAACATGGCGGTTCTACAGGAACCAATCAAAGAGACATTGGAAATCAAGAACTACATAGACGGCGAGTGGGTTGACTCGAAAGGGGAGGTTAAGGACGTCGTAAACCCTGCCACAGGTAAGGTCATAGCCAGGGTCCCTATTTCGACGAAAGATGAAATTGACGAGGCAGTGGAAGCGGCTAAAGAGGCATTCCCCTACTGGCGAAGAACTCCTCCGCTGGCCCGAGTGAGATGCCTCTTTAGGCTGAAGGAACTGTTGGAGGAGAACTTCGAGGAGATAAGCAGGATTCAGACGATGGAGCACGGAAAAACCATTGATGAGTCCAGAGGGGAGACAAGGCGCGGGATCGAAAACGTCGAAGTGGCTACAGGGATACCGTCGTTGATGATGGGACAGAGCCTGGAGGATATTGCCACTGGCATAGACGAATACCTCATCAGGCAGCCATTGGGGGTTTTCGGGATCATCACTCCTTTCAACTTCCCATTCATGATCGGCCTTTGGTTCGCGCCCTATGCCATCGCTACTGGAAACTGTGTCGTCCTGAAGCCCTCCAGCGAAGATCCGCTTTGCCAGACTAAGATCGTCGAGTTAGCAGAGGAAGCGGGCATTCCCCCGGGCGTGTGGAATCTAGTCCATGGTGGGAGGACAGTGGTATCGGGAATGTTGGATCATCCCGACATCAAGGGAATATGCTTTGTTGGATCAACGCCGGTGGGAAGGGATGTTATTTACAAAAGGTGTGGTGAAACTGGCAAGAGAGTCATTGCCCAGTGTGGCGCGAAGAACTTTGCGTTGGTGATGCCGGATGCTGATATAGAAAGGACGATGGCAGCGTGCATGACTTCTTTCTATGGCAACGCCGGTCAGCGATGCCTGGCGAACGCCAATCTCATTGTCGTCGGTGAGGGCCTCAGCGAGCAGGAACTCGATGAGTTCTATGAGAAAGTGGTGGATGCGTTCATCGCTGTAGCCTCCAGGATAAGCATTGGGTATGGGCTCGATGAAGCAGTTCAGATGGGCCCCATGCGCGATAGGGGCAAGAAGGAAATGGTGCTGAGATATATAGAGAAAGGCATTGAAGAGGGGGCGAGGCTGAGACTTGACGGCAGGGAAGTAGAAATCGTAGGGGATTTGCCCGACACGTGCTTCGTTGGCCCGACAGTTTTCGAGGACGTAACGCTGAACATGACCATTGCCCAGGAAGAGATCTTCGGGCCGGTAGCAAATATGATGAAGGCTAGAAGCCTGGATGAGGCCATAGGGATGATCCACAGCAATCCCTTCGGCAACGCAGCCTCGATATTCACCGCCAGCGGCAAGTGGGCGCGAGAACTCCAGTACAGAGTCGAGTGCGGTAATATCGGCGTTAATATCGGGGTAGCGGCTCCGATGGCGTTTTTCCCATTTAGCGGAATGAAGGATTCCTTCTTCGGAACGCTGCATGGGCAAGGCCAGGAGGCAGTTCGCTTCTTTACGGAAAGCAAAGTGGTCATTCAGAGGTGGTTCTGAAATGAAAGCGTCGAGTGTAACTGCTTCCGCCATCATCAGTCTCGCCCAAAGGATCGAGGATAGTTCCTCAGTGTTCTACGAGGGACTGGCTGAGAGATGGGTGGAGGATAAGGAGATGTTCCTGGCCTTGGCGAAGGAAGGCAGGAAGAACAAGACGCTGGTGACCAGGACTTATCAGGAGACCATTACCGACGCCTTGGAAGCCTGTTTCTCTTTTGGAGGCCTGGAACTGGGAGATTACGAGGTCGAGACGACGTTGGCAGAAGGTGCTGGTTATTCTGAGGCCTTGGGGATAGCCATAGTGCTTGAGGAGCAAGCCTGTAAGTTCTACCTGGATGTGGCTGAGAGATCGGAATCGCTGCTTGCCACGATACCAATGGCGTTCAGAAGAGTGGCCAAAAAGAGGAGTAAGCGGTTGCAAACACTTCGCGATAAGGCAGCGGCTGCTTCCTGAGCAAGGCGATTGGATGTATTGAGGCAGAAGTGAGACTTCGGAGGTCTCCGAGACTTCCGAAGTCTCAGCACCACGGGTGCTTTTGGACAGAGCCAGCCCGTTCGAATCACTCCACGAAGATTTCTACCCGTTCGTTATCCTCTACGTCCTCCACATCCACGATCTTGCCTGCGGCGCCGGCGTGGATGGCTTCCATAACCTCTTCCAGGTCAATTTCTGCAGGTGCGAAGTGGGCCCCCATCTTAGCGCCCACGCTGACCAGGCTCCAGGGCAGGTTTATGTTGACCTTGCGCTGGCCCGTCTCCAGGTCGGTCACCCGAACGCGAAGCCAGCGTGGCCCCGTTCCCCTGCTGCCTGACCAGCGTTCCTCTTGCCGGCGCCCCTCTCCTTTCAGAGCCTCCAGCAGTTGAGTCCCTTCCTCGGCGGTGATCTGACCGCTCTCAATCATCTTCAGTATCTGCATCCGTTCGTCCACCATAGCTACCTGACACCTCCAGGGTTATATTTTAGCACATTCTTTGGTGCTTACAACCCTTCATTTTTCTGCGTAGCGGATGGGGCCTACTCCACGTAGATCTCCACTCGCTCGTTGTCCTCCTCGTCCATCACCTCCACAATCTTGCCGATCGTGCCACTGGCGATCAGTTCTCCCAGTTCATCCATGTCGAACCCCTCGAACTCTGGGGCGAACCGCTCCGCCATGCGCAAGCCCGCGCTCACCAGGCTCATCGGGACAGTCACGTTCACCTTCGCTGCCCCCGAAGCCAGGTTGGTCACGTGGATGCGGAGGTAGCGGCCCTGTCCGCCCGGGCTGGGTGCTCCTGGGGCAGCGCGCCGACTCCCACCCAGCGCTCGTAGCAAGGTGGCGCCTTCCTCCGCCGTGATCTTGCCCTCCTCCAGCATCTGGAGGATCTTCAGCCGTTCGTCAGTCGTCGTCGTCATTTTTCGCCTCCTAACCGAAGTATATCTGTACCTGCTCCCCGCCATCTCCCTCGTCCACCTCTATGGCGAATGGACGGCCGTCGCGCACTTCTTCTCGCAACGCCAGGATCAGTTCGTCCACTCCCGTCTCCTCGAGTTGCGGGACGAAGGGACGGGCGATACGTAGTACCCAGGCGACAGGCCCTAGTGGCAGCGGTAGAGCCAAGGTGATGTTGGGGCCATCAGACTGCCGCACCCGCAAGGAGAACCAGTGGGCCTGCCGCAGCCACCAGCCCAGCACCACCCACATCAGGCCCAGGGCGAAGAGGATCCAGCCCCAGACCGGCTGCCCGGTGGCGGCCTCTCCGGCATAGGCCCTCGTCAACACCAGCCCGCCCCACGCTATTGTTGCGATCCCTATCCAGAGCGCGGCCTGCCACAGATACTGCACCAACTTGGGGCGGGGGGCGGGGGTATCCGGCGTCTCGGCCCCTTCCGCCAGCGCCTCCAGTCGCCGCACTCCTTCCTCGACACTGATCTCCCCCGCTTCAATCAATTCCAATATCCGCAATCGTTCCCCCATAGGTTCCTCCCAATCAAAGTTTGGCAAGTCGTCGTTCACTCACTCGCTGGACTCCGCACCTTCCCCCGCCGGACGGCAGCAACGACCTCGGTCGCCTGGACTGCCTGCCTGGCGGGTCGCCCGGCCCGGCGCTGCAATAGAGCGAACGCCACAGCCGCGACCAGCCCCACCATCCCGGCGGCGTACCAGACCCAGCGCGGGTCACCGTTGTCCATGATCAACCCGGCCAGGAGTGGCCCCACGGTCATCGGGATCACCCAACTGAACCCGAAAACAGCCATGTACCGCCCCCGCATGTCCTCGGGCGCGAATTGGGCTGTCAGTGCCTGAGAGATCGGGGCGGTCATCATCTCGCCGATGGTGATGATAACCATCGCCACCAGGAACAAGACGTAGGCCGAGACGAAGCCGTACAAACTAAATCCGATGGCGTACAGCAGCGCACCCACCGCCATCACGATCAACGGCCTGTGCTTGGCGATCCGGCGTGTGACGTAGAACTGGAACAGGACGACCATCGCCGCGTTGAGGCTGATGATGTAGCCAAAGCCCTGTTCGGAGACGGAACAGGTATCCCGCAGATAGACGGCCAGAGTGGTGTTAATCTGCATATACACGAGCGTCATCAGGATGCAGGCCCCGACAAACAGGACGAAGGTGGTGTCCCGCAACACGTCCCGGTAGCCGCCAAAGGTCTGGGCCATCGTCTGCTCGGGCTCGCCCTCGCGGGAAGTGGGCCTGGTCTCCTGTATCGCCAGAGCCACGATGCCGGCGGTGATCAGGCTGGCCACCGCGTCGCAGATAAAGAGGGACAGGTATGACTGAGCGGCCAGCAGCCCCCCAATCGCCGGGCCGATGGTGGCGGCCAGGTTGGCTACTACACGCAGGAGGCCAAACCCCTGGGCGCGCTTCTCCTCCGGCAGCAGGTCGGCCACCATCGCCTGCTGCGCTGGGCCGCCGGCGTTGGCGAACAGCCCCACGAACAACGCACTGGCAAAGAAGAACTCGATCTCGTTGACCAGTCCCATCAGCAGGCTGGTCAAGGCGCTGGCGATCAGACCGAAGATCAACATCTCTTTGCGTCCCAGGCGGTCGGTCAGCGCGCCGCCGAACATGCTACCCACCACGCTGGCGATGGAGAACAGACCAAAGATCACGCCGACTTCCGTCATGCCCACATCAAACTTTCGCGTGATGTAGAGCGTGAGGAAGGGGAACATGAGCGCCCCGCCGACCCGGTCAATGAACGTGCCCAGGATGAGTACCCAGAACTGGCGGGGGTATTCTGCGTAGATATTGTGAATACGCTCTAGCGGTTTGTAGGTGAACATCTGCTAATTCTCCGTCACAGCCACCATTGCTGCTCTTGTGGATGGGGAGGTATCCTCTACGACGCATCCATTATGGTTCTGTTCAATATTCACAATCACCGGCACGAAGCAGGCGCCCAGCCCCATCAACGTGCAGACGAGACCACCCACCACGTACCACGGGCGCAGGCCAATCACGTCGGCGACTGGACCAGCAACGGCCAGGCTCAATGGAAACGCAGCCGAAGACAAACTCGCCACCACCGTGAACACGCGCCCCTGCATCTCTGGGGCCACAATCGCCTGAAGCGCTGCAAACAGTGGCCCATTGACGAGCGCATTCATAGAGCCTGCCACAAACATGCCAGCCACTGCCAGCCAGAGCGCGTTCGCTGGCGACAGGCCGACCAGCATGATACCCAGGCCCTGGATTATCAGGCCCATCAACGAGGTATAGACGCGCCGGCGAAACCCACCCCATGCGCTCAGGAGCAGTCCGCCCAGCACGAGGCCGACCCCCCAACTCGCCTCCAGCCAGGCCAACTGTGGGGCATCGCCGTTGAAGTGTTCTGTCACTAGCAACGGCATCAGCGAAAAGGCTGGATTCACCACAAAGTTAAGCATCGTCGCCATGATCAAAACCGCCAACAGCCCCGGCCAGCCCCAGACGTAGCGCAACCCCTCACGCACGTCGGACCAGAGGGATGGCTTTTCTGACTTTGTCGCAGCACGTTCCGGCTGCGGAATGACCACGAAGAACAGCGGCAAGATGGCGAGCATCGCCGTGCCCACGTCCATCAGCATGATATTCTCGAACGGGAGTACTGCCAGTAACAGCGCGCCCAGCGGCGGCCCAATCACATTCAGCGCACCTTGCATCGTCTGGTTGAGGCCCGCCACGCGTGTCAGATGCTCTTCGGGCACCATCAGCGAAGTCGAAGCCTGCATCGTTGACCAGTGAAAGAGGCCTCCAATCGCGCGCACTAGCAGAGCGGCGTAGACGTGCCAGACCTGCATGGTATCGGTCCAGAACAGGTACGCCAGCCACAGTGCCACGAGCGCGATCAGGCCATCCGCCACGATCATCACCACGCGCCGGTTCAAACGGTCCACGTACGCGCCTACGATAGGGCCCAGGAAAACCTGGGGGATCACCCACATCATCGTCGCCATCGCCAGCACTGTTGCCGAACCGGTCAGTTGGGTGAGCCACCACACCAGCGCGAACTGTAAGACACTGCTGCCGACCAATGAAAACTGCTGGCCGATCCAGATGGTGAAAAACGGAATCTGCCATTTGGGTTGATGTTGCTCTGTGTGTTTCATATTCGTCACCGGCCTTCCAGAGCAGCCAGGAGGTCGGCTGCTTGCTTGGTGGTGATCTTCCCCTCCTCCACCAGTTGCAACACCCGCATGCGTTCCTCGTCCGTTGCCGGTTCCTGCTTGGGGCGAGGCCGCCGGCCGCTGGCCCGTTGCCAGCGCCGCTCGGCCCGCTCCGCCCGCAGGCGGGCACGCTCTGCCTCCTGCTCTGCCTCCCGGCGCGCCCGTTC
>JAUWOI010000563.1 GCA_030612185.1 Anaerolineae bacterium | reverse complement strand
GGTCCCACATTCTGGCGGCTATGTCGAGGCCGATGTGGCCAGGGTTGCGGGGGTCGTGAAAAGTCCAGCCGGAGATCTCGCGCCGTGTGGTGGGCCACTGGAACCCTCCTTGAGTCGTAGCGGCGTGACCGCTGGAGGCTGCCACAGTCGGCTGCGGCGGGGTCACCCCTGGTGTGACCAGCGCGGGTGCCTCTGAGAGGGTGAGCAAGAGGGAGTAGCGGCCCGGCGCGCCTGAGACCGGCGTCACCTGGACGCGGTAGAGGTCGGTGGCCGGGAGGTGTGGTTCGACCAGGTAGGGAAGCAGGAACACGGAACCTGTCTCGCTCGTCAGCACGCTCCCGTCGGGCCCGGTCAGGTGGACGGCCAGTTCGGCCTCCACGCTGGAACCGGAACCGGGATGGAGCCACATTTCAATGGTGGCAGACTGTCCGGCGCGGCCCTGAAACTGCCATTCATCCCCGGCTTCCGCGCCCAGCGTCCCCTCCACAGGGCCACCAGGCGTGAGCCAGGCAGCGGCCTGTGCTGGAACTTGTGTCTCGCTGGGAAGCGTCAGGGGCGACTCCATCCCGCCACGCGCCAGGGATGGCTCCATCCAGCGACGCGCCAGTTCCGCCCCGGTCAGGTAGGCCGCCGCCGCCAGCACGGCCGCCAGAACCGCCCACATCAACAACGAAAGGGGGCCTTTCCCACCCCCTGTTGATTTCGTCTCCATCCCTACTGCTGCACCACCCGACCCTGCATATCCGGCGGCACCTGCACCCCCATCAGGTCCAGCACCGTGGGAGCCACGTCCATCAGTTGCAGCCCCTCGACGTACTGCCCGCCGTGGTTCTGGCGCGGGTCCCAGAGGATGAGGACGCCGTCTTGATCGTGGTTGGCGTCGTCTGGCCCGAGGTCATTCTCGAAGGTGTAAATACCGGGCAAGCCGAATGAGCCCACCGACCGCCAGCGCAGATTGCCGAGGTAGACCATCAGGTCTGGGGCGACGTTGCGCACCTCCCGGTACAGTTCCTCCGGCTTGAAGACCACGGAGCCCATCGGTTTGCCCTCGTGATCGGGCAGGGCCTCGATCATCTCCTTGACCTCGTCCCGCACCTTCTCGTAATCGCGGGCAGGTATCTTGCCCTGGGGTTCACGCCCCTCCACGTTCAGGAACACACGGGCGTAGTAGCCACCGGCCCCCCAGGCGGTAGTCTTCTCCCAGTCCACCTCCACCTTCTCGAAGGGGATCAGCCCCTCGTAGCGTGGTTCCTCCTTCAGCACCAGCAGCCCCTCCTGACGGAGCCACTCGTTGATGGCGAAGCCCCCATCCATCGCCTTGGCTCCGTGGTCGGAGACGCCCAGCACAACAGTGTCATTATCCAACATTCCCAGGATCTCGCCGATTTCCCGGTCCAGGTAGCGGTAATAGTCGGGGATGGCGTTCTGATAGGGATTGCCGGGCTCGTGCTTAGAGTGTCCAGGATCCCAGAACTTCCACATGCCGTGATGGATGCGGTCCAGGCCGATTTCGACAAACATGAAGAAGTCCCACGGTTTCTCCCGCAGGATGTACTTGATGACTGTGAACCGTTTCTCGGTCATCTCCTGGATCTGCTGTAAGAGATAGTCCTTGTCGTCGGTGCGGAACTGGGGCACGTCCACGTCGTAGGGGCGGCCCTCGAGCACCCGGTCAATCTCGTAGCGCAGTTCGTGGGGCTGCGTGTACTGCCGCTCGGTGCTGGGGGTGAGGAAACTGCTGATCAGGTTGCCCTTGAACGGTCTGATGGGGTAGGTCTGCGGCACACCGACGACGGCAGAGACCTTGCCGGCCTCGCTCAGGATGTCCCAGATGCGCTTTTCGTGGATGGCATTGGCGGTGGCGATAGTCATACGCTCGTAAGAGTGGTCGGCCCGGTTGCGGAAGCCGTAAAAGCCCAACACGCCGGGGTCCTTACTGGCGAGCATTGAGCACCAGGCCGGGACGGTGATGCAGGGGATAGAACTGGAGAGCGGACCGTACAGCCCCTCGTCAATCCGGCGGCTCAGGTTGGGCAGTTGGTCTTTGAGGCCGAGGGGATGTTCGGCGCTGGTGCGGAACATCACCCGCGGTGGGGCGCAGTCGAGACCCACGACGAGGACTTTGCGGGGCTTACGGCGCTTGAAAAGCCCTAGCATGGTTCACCTCCTGGTGACGCGAACAAGTGAAACGTGATCCGTGAGCCTTCTTCACGTTTCACGTCTCACGCTTTGCGTTTCATTCCCTCCAGCAACACACGGGCGACCTCGGGGCGGGTGAACTCCTCCGGGAGCATCTCCCCCCGCTCCAGCATCTCGCGCACCTGGGTGCCGCTGAGGAAAATGCGGTCTTCTGGTTTATGGGGGCAGGTCTTGGAGGAGACGATGCCGCCGCACTTGCGACAGTAGAAGGCGTGCTCGAATCTGAAGGGAACGATGCCGATGTCCTCCGGCGGGAATTGGTCGAAGATGTTCTGGGCATCGTAGGTGCCATAGTACTTACCCACGCCGGCGTGATCGCGCCCGACGATGAAGTGGGTGCAACCGTAGTTCTTGCGGGCGATGGCGTGGAAGATGGCCTCGCGGGGACCCGCGTATCGCATGGCGGCTGGGAAAACGCCCAGGATGACCCGCTCGGCGGGGTAGTAGTCCCGCAGGATGGCCTGGTAGGAGGCGATGCGCACATCGGCGGGGATGTCGTCCTTCTTGGTCTCGCC
>JAUWOI010000318.1 GCA_030612185.1 Anaerolineae bacterium | reverse complement strand
GAGTGCTGAGAACGATAGCGATAAAGGTCGCCGCCAGCGCCACCAGCACGCCTACCACGACAAACGCTGCCGCCGTCCGCTCAACCCGGTGCCGGAAGCGGCCTGTGGCCCACAGGAAAAGCCCCACCGCCAGCGAAGCGCCGCTCAGCACGCCCGCCGTGTAGGTGAAGGCCGTAGCCATCAAGGCCGGCAAATCCACTTGCACGATCAGATGGTCGAACAGCGCCAGCGAGAAGCGGCTCCCCAGAAAGGCATATCCGATGCCGACGAGCAGCCCAACCAGGGTTAGCGCGACCCCCTGGAGACGCCCCCGCCCTCGTTCCAGCCACATCGTGATGGCCCCCAGCACGATCAGCGCCAGCGCGAACGTAAGCACGACGATGGAGATAAACTGGATCACTCTCAAAACAGCCTTAACTGCTCCGCATCTGGAGGGAGCGAGGATTCGGCAATCTGTGCCGTCTGCTGAAGCAACTCAGGAATGCGGCGCATGTCCTCCCCAATGGTGCGGCGCAGGCTGGGCTGGTGCAGTGCCGCCGCCGGATGATACATCGGATAGTAGATCACGCCGCCGATCTTGCATGGCTGACCGTGAATACGGGAGATGCGTGCTTTTGGAAAGGCCCGCGCCATCGAGAAGCGCCCCAGCGTCACCACCAACTTAGGCTGGATCAGTTCGATCTGCCGGTCGAGGAACGACCTGCATGCTTCAATCTCGTCGGGTAATGGGTCGCGATTGGATGGTGGACGGCACTTGATTACGTTGGCAATATACACATCCTCCCGCGTTAGGCCGATGCTTTCCAGTAATTCCTCGAGGAACCGGCCTGCCGCCCCCACAAACGGGTGGCCCTGTTGATCTTCGTGGAACCCCGGCGCTTCGCCGATGAACATAATCTCGGCATCCTCTGGCCCCTCGCCAGGCACCGCCTTGGTCCGTCCTCTGTGCAAAAGACACCGTGTACACTGGGTAATCTCTGCCGCCAGCGCCTCCAACTCTGACACGCTCTCCCTCCTATTTATAAACTGAATTTTGACTCCCCTCGCGTTTCACGATTATAGCGTATCCCCACCATTTTGTCCAACGCCCGCCTGTTGGCGATAAAGGCGGGCCTCCAAAACCTGCCGCAGCCCGGCTAGTCGCGCCTGACAGGTGTCTCTGTTCATCTCGTACTCCATCTGCCAGGCGTCCTCGCCATCCCGATAGTAACCCCGATGTGTGCCCTTGAATCGGAAGCCATACTTACGATAGAGATGGTGAGCCAACCGGTTGGAGGCGCGCACCTCCAACGTCACCATGCCGACCTCCAGTTCCAGCGCCCTCTCCATCGCCGTCAGCAGCAACAGTTCCCCCAATCCCTTCCCGCGCCAGTCTGGATGTACGGCGAGGGTACTGACGTGCGCCCCGCTGTTCTGAAGCCTGAAGCCCACGTACCCGATCACCCGGCTTTCTCCCGGCAGGCCAATCAGGCCGCACAACCAACGCCGCCATCCCCGCCCAGAGGGCGCAGCGACGCCCGTCGCCGGCTTCAACAAGACGTGGTAGAAGGAGTGCGTGCTGTGACTCAGTTCGTGCAAATAAGACGACGCAGGCCAAGGCGTGGGGTAGGAAAGCCGGTCAATGGCGACGACCGTCGGGACGTCGCCCGGCTCCATCGGACGGATGGCATAGGGCAAGATCTGGTGTGTCACGTGGGATATTGAAGGTAAATCGGGGTCAGCGTGGCTGGATCGTCGGCCTCGCCACGGTTCAGTCGCCGCCAGGCCAACTCCGCCAGAAAGCCGGCCCGTCGCAGCCGCGTGGCCGCCGGCACGAGCACGGCCCGTTCGCCAAGAGTGGCCAATGCGTCGGCTCCCACCAGGTCAATCTCGCCGCAAAAGAGGGTCGGGGAGGATGTCTTTTCCACCAGGACAGGCCAGGTTGTGAGACGTGGTGCCTCACGAGCGTACCACTCCCCCCTCCACCAGCGGTAGGTGGCGGCACAGACACGACCCCGCCCAGCCTGCAACACCACGCACAGTGGCCGGCGATCTCGCCCTTGGGCCACCGCAACCACGTCCAGTGTAGGCACGCTCACCAGCGCCAGCCCCCGCGCCAATGCCAGCCCCTTCGCCACAGCCAAACCCACCCGTAAGCCGGTGAAGGAGCCCGGCCCTCGCGTCACCGCCACCCCGCTGAGGTGCTCGACTCCAAGACCCAATTGCTCCAACGCAGTTACCAGGCGGGGCAACAACCCGACGGTATGCCTACGCTGCGCTTCCCACGTGTACTCCGCCCGCACCTTGAACCCATCGTGCAAGGCCAGGCTGGCGTAGTTAGTGGCAGTATCAATCGCAACTAACATCTTGCATCTTCCATCCTGTATCTTGCATCCTACCTACGCTCCGAAGGCTGACCGGCGAAACTCCTGCAACAGCGCCGTATGATGCTTCCCTTGCGCCACGAAATATAGGGCCCGTCGAGTCTGGCCAGCAAACTCCAGCCTGATCCATAGGTGCTCTGGCGGCACCAGGGGCTGCGCCCGCTCCGCCCATTCGATAACACAAACGGCGTGCTTGTCCCCCACGAACTCCTCCAGCCCCAATCCCCAGGCTTCGCTGGCGGCGGAGATGCGGTACAGGTCTACGTGATAGAGCCGCATGCCGTACTGTGCCCGCGCGTACTCGCGAACCAGGACATAGGAGGGGCTGACGAGTCTCTGGCCTATCCCCCACCCCCGGCCTATACCCTGCGCCAGACACGTCTTGCCTGCACCCAGCGGCCCTTCCAGGCAGATCACGTCCCCGCCATGCAACAGCGCACCCAGGCGTGCTCCCAGCCGCTGTGTCTGATCGGGGCTGCGACTTACAAACTCCAACGTATGCTGATCGAGAATCGGGGTCATTGGGATATCGTGATAGTTGCTGACAGTACCTGGTAAATTCGAGGGTGATTATACAACCATTATCCAGGCTCGACAAGCGGCTAGCGCAAAGCAGAAAATAGGTATATAATATCACTAATCTCACATGGCAATTACTCACCCGCTCCCGCTGGATTGTCAAACCCAGCGGTTCAGCGGATAGAACCAAGCGGATTTGACCGCTTTTGGCCTGCAAAGTGCTGCTTCTCGCTGCCAAGAGGCTTGGATTTGGCAATCCCAGCCAAGCAGGGCGAGTGGTTACCTCACATGGAGTGATAAGGCTATGCACTACCTGATCATATCCGATATTCATGCCAACCTGGCGGCCATGGAGGCCGTGCTGGCTGATGCACCACCCTTCGACGAGATCTGGTGTCTGGGCGACCTGGTGGGATACGGCTCCAAACCCAACGAGTGCATAACGCGCATCCAGGACTTTCCCCACATCAGCCTGGCCGGCAACCACGACTGGGCCGCACTGGGACGACTGGATCTTAACGCTTTCAATACCGACGCCCGCATCGCTAATGCCTGGACGCAGTCGGCACTCACGCCCGCCGCGCGTGAGTACCTGAGCGGACTCCCCACCACGATGGAGCGGGACGATTTCTACCTCGCTCACGCCAGTCCCCGCGAACCGGTGTGGGAGTACATCCTCGATGCCAATCTGGCCTACGCCAATTTTGCGTTTTTTCCCACCTCTACCTGCCTGGTGGGACATACCCACATCCCCATTATCTTCGAGTTGGACGAATCAGAACGACGCTGCAACACGCTGGCACATCCCTTCCCCGAGCCCGTGCCGCTCGGCTCGCACCGTTTGATCATCAACCCGGGCAGCGTGGGACAACCCCGCGACGGCGACCCGCGCGCCAGTTACGCCATGCTCGATATGGAACGTATGACCTGGGAATTTCACCGCGTCGCCTACCCGGTGGAAATCACACAGGAACGCATGCGCGCCCGTCGCCTTCCCCGCCGCCTCATCGAGCGACTGGAGACAGGGCGCTGATGCGGGAACTTTGGAGCATGCTCTGGCGTCTAGAGAGTGTGACTTCAAATCTAGAGAAAAGGAGACCAACAATGGGGAAGAAGATAACATACGGTGTCATCGCCTCTATCATGGTACTGGCCATCGTGGGCTGTGCATCGCAGGCAGAGCCCGCATCCGAGATTCTTTATTCCGAGGCCCCAGAAGTAGGCCGCACCGTTGAGGTTCAGGAAGAGATGGCGGTTCCCGCCGCACCAGAATCTGCTGTGGCCGACTACGCCACCATCGAGCGGATCATCATCCGCAACGCATCGCTCAGCCTGGTGGTACCGGACACCGAGGCGGCCCTCGACGAGATCAACGGCCTGGTAGATGAACTGGGTGGTTACGTCGTCGACTCGAGCATATACCAATACCAGGAGGGACTGCGGGCCTCCATCACACTCCGCATCCCCGCCGAAAGCCTCGACGTCGCACTGGAGCGCGTCCGCGGCCTGGCGACCGAGGTGCGTAACGAGCACATCTCCGGCCAGGACGTAACGGAGGAGTACGTGGACCTCCAGTCCAGCCTGCGCCACCTGGAGGCGACCGAGGAGCGGCTGCTGGAGTTCCTGGAGGAGGCCGAAGATACCGAGGCCGCCCTCGACGTTTACGAGCATTTGCGGCAGGTCGAGGCCGAGATCGAGCACGTCAAAGGGCGCATCCAGTACCTGGAGCAATCGGCGGCGATGGCGACGGTCAATCTCGACATCACCCCCGACGAACTGGCGCAGCCTATTCAGGTCGGCGGTTGGCATCCGCAGGGCACACTGCGCGATGCGCTCCAATCCCTCATCCGCGTGCTGCAGTTCCTGGTGGACGCGGCCATCGTCATCGTCATACTCATCATTCCGGTGCTCGCCGCGATCGGCGCGCCCTTGGTCGGACTGTTCTACCTGGTACGCGCTATCGTCCGGCGGCGACGCGCCCGCCGCATCCAGCCGGACGAGTAACCGCGCGCGTACAACTTCGCCGGAGGGCAACTGCTCAGCCGCTCCAACGCGGGGCGTTGAAACACCCCGCTGATACGGCGAAACCCGTTAAAACGGGTTCAGAGGCTATGTTCCAGTGCATTTTAACGCACTTCCCGTATCAGCCGCTGGTTTCAACCATCAGCGAGGCTTCAGTCGCTCGTTGCTCACTGGAGGGCTCAAGTCGTCACTACGAACAGACTGTCTAAGACCCCAAGACCGCGCCGCCTGGGGCTTGGGGTTTTAGATTTGGGGTTTGGGGTTTGCCTCGTACACAGCCTCCACCCGTGGCACGATGACGCGCCAGTCGTACCGCTGCTCGACGAAGGCCCGCGCGACCCGGCCCAGTGCGGCCCGCCGCTCCGGCGCGCGCAACAGCGCCACCACCGCAGCGGCAAAATCGGCCGGCGTGTCGGCCAGCAGTAACTCGCCCCCGTCCGTCACCGGGTAGCCCTCCGCCCCCAACCGCGTGGCGACGACCGCTTTGCCCATCGCCATCGCCTCCAGCAGTTTGAGCCGCGTCCCGCCCCCCACGCGCAGCGGCGCGACGTATACCGCCGCCCGCGCGATGTAGGGGCGCGTGTCCTCCACCCAGCCGGGCAGCGTCACCGCCGGGTCCTCCCGTAGGGGGTCCAGCCGCCGGTGAGGATGCTGCCCGACGACGACGAAATGTGCCCCAGGCAATTCTGCCCGCACGCGAGGCAATACCTTCTGCACAAACCACAGCACCGCATCCACGTTGGGGCGGAAGTCCATGGTGCCGGT
>JAUWOI010000451.1 GCA_030612185.1 Anaerolineae bacterium | reverse complement strand
CCAAATCTGACCGTTCGCCGCGAAACCGTTGCCCCCTGCCCCCCATTCTGTTATCATAGGGTTGTGCCGAGACCCTCAAGACCCTTCGGGTTTCAGAAAACCCGAAGGGTCTGCAAGCCGGGAGGTGACGAAAAATGAGCGTGATTACAGTTGAAAACATGCGCAAATACTACGGCGACGTGAAAGCCGTTGACGGCATCAGTTTTGAGGTGCAGGAGGGTGAGATATTCGGCTTCCTGGGACCCAACGGGGCCGGGAAGACCACCACTATCGAAATGATCGAGGGGTACAAGATACCCGACAGCGGCCGCGTGACCGCGCTGGGCCTCGATCCCCGCAAGGATGGCTACGAACTGAAGGAGCGCATCGGCATCATGCTCCAGGAGACCGCGCTCTATCCAGACCTCCGGGTGGGCGAACTGCTGCGGCTGTTTGCCTGTTACTATCGCCGCCCCGCAGACCCCGACGCACTGCTGGAGATGATCGGCCTGGAGGAGAAGAAGCGGGCCTTCGTCCGCGAACTCTCCGGCGGGCAGAAGCAGCGGGTGGCCTTTGTCCTGGCGCTGATCAACGACCCGGAACTGCTGTTCCTGGACGAACCTACAGCCGGCCTAGATCCCCAGTCCCGGCGTGTTATCTGGGAGTGGATCCGCCTCGCCCGCGAGAAGGGCAAGACCGTCTTCCTGACCACCCATTACATCGAGGAGGCGGAAGATCTGTGCGACCGGGTGGCGATCATTGATCACGGCAAGATTATCGCCCTCGACACACCCAGGCGGTTGATGGCGAGCCTTTCGGTAGAGCAACGGATCGAGTTCGTGATCGAGGGTACGCTCAATGTGACCAGGCTGGAATCGATTCCCGGCGTGACCAAAGCGTTGGACGAAGGCCAGGGCGCATTCACGATCTACGCACCCGAGGCCCAGCCCGCCCTCAAGTCCCTGATAACACTGGCCGAGACGAATGCCTTCACCCTGCGCGGGCTGACGGTGGAAGGGGCCACGCTGGAGGACGTCTTCATCCAGTTGACGGGGAGGAGGATTCGAGCATGAAACCACTGATCGGTCAGGTGCGAGTCGAACTCACGCTCTTCCTACGTGACAAAACAGTTCTCTTCTTCTCCCTCTTCTTTCCTTTGGTGACTGTGGCCTTCTTCGGTTACTTGAACCGGGAGGGCCGGGTGGGGGAGGTCTCCTACCCCAGTTTCCTGATGGCCGGCGGGATCGGCATGGTGGTGGCCAGCGCCGCCTTCGAGAATCTGAGCACGGCGCTGGCCAGGCAGCGCGACGCTGGCATCCTGAAGCGATTGGGCGGCACGCCGCTGCGCACCTGGACATTAGTGGGCGCCAAAGTGCTGACCGCAGCGGTCGTCACCCTGGCTCAAACCATCCTCATGGTCGCCGCCAACGTCCTGCTCTTCAAGGCCGAGATCAGCGGGGCAGAAACCAGGTTTTTTCTCGAAAACCTGGTTTCTTTCCTTACTCCCTGGAGCATGGCAGTGTTATTGCTCGGCATTCTGGCCTTCTCCACCATGGGCATCGCGCTGGCCGGGCTGTGTCGCAACGCCGACGTCGCCGCCGCGGCCGGGATGGCGCTCTCCCTGCCCATGCAGGTCCTGTGTGGCACCTTCTTCCCGATCGCGGAGATGCCGACCCTGCTGCGGCACATCGCCCGAGCACTGCCGCTGACCTACTTCGTGGACGCGCTGCGCGGCGCGATGCTCACCGGTGGCGGGCCGGGGGAGTACGCCAGGGATTGGATGATTCTGCTGGGCTGCCTAGTGGCCGCCTCTGTCGTCGCCGTCAAGACCTTCCGCTGGGAGTGACCCCCCATACACCCACACACCCATACATGCTCAAGACAGGAGTTTACGAATGCAAAAACTAACCACTCAAACGACCAGTCTCTTCCACCAGGTGGCGGTCGAGGTGAGGCTATTCTGGCGCAGCCGGCAGGCCGTCTACCTGAACTTCTTCGTCCCCATGCTGGGCATGGCGTTGTTCGTCTACTTGAACCGGGAAGGGGTGCTGGAGCGGGTATTCGGCCTCCTGGCGCGCAGTCTGGGAGGAGGCGGCGAGGTGGTAAACGAAATCTCCCCGATGGTTTTTTTGACCATCGGCATGATCACCTACTGCATCATCACCTCTGCCTTCGAAGGTATGGTGCCTCGGTTGGTCCGGCAGCGCGACGCGGGCATTTTCAAGCGACTGGGAGGGACTCCCCTGCGGAGGTGGGTCTTCCTGGCAGGCAAGACGCTGAGCGCCAGCGTGCTCGTCTTCATCGAAGCCGCGCTGATCTTCGCCGTGGGGCTAGTCTCCTCCGATGTCACCGTTGTGGGCAGTTGGTGGCTGCTGGCGGCCATTCTCCTGCTCGGCACCTTCACCGTGGCCGCGCTGGGTTTCATCCTCAGCAACCTGACCACCAGCCCCGATGGTGCGGTTGTGGCCGTCCACGCCGTCTACATCCCCATGCTGCTCCTGTGCGGGGCGTTCTATCCCCTGGAGGCCCTGCCGAAGGTTTTGCAGGTTGTGGCCCGGGTCTTCCCGCTCACCTATTTCGCTGGCCCCTTCCGCAGCGTCATGGTGGAGGGCGCGGATCTGGCGGCCATTGGCAATGACCTGATCATCCTGCTGGCCTGGGCGGTCGGCGGCTGGATCGTCGCCATCAAGACCTTCCGCTGGGAGTAGTAGGAAAATTTGGCAAATTGTCCCACCCCTGAGAGGAAACGGTGATTCGACATCGCGTGCGCTCCCCGATCACCATACCTCTCAGACCATTAACCTCCCGATTTCGACCGCTCGGCCGGAAAGTGTAGACTTCCGGCCAAATTTTTGCTATTATGATGATGACAGTTGGAATGACCAAGGGCCAAATTCGGAGGTGTGGGTATGCAGGGAATGAGTTGGATGCCAGGGAAAGGGATAATGCGCGAACTTGTTCGAGCAGTGATGGGGATCGCGCTGCTCATGCTGGTGACTGGAGTTTGGGTCTGCCTGTGGGTTCCGCCGTCGTTCTGAAGGAGAATGACGAAATGAAGAGACCCGATAGACCAAATACGTGAGGAGGAAATCGAAATGAAACGTTTCCAAGAGTTCGTCTACGGCCTGCATCCCTTCCTGCTGTCATCCATCGCGGGTGTGCTGACAGTCGCACAGATTGTCCTGGCCTTCTTCCTCCACCGGCCCGGTCCCGAAGCCCTCGAGTGGGCTGGGTGGGTCTGCCTGTGGACCTCGGCCATCTTTGGCTGGTTGCCCATCATCACGTTCCGCAGGAGGGGCGGCGTGGCAAAGGGGGAGAGTTACATCAAAACCACGGTTCTGGTTGATACCGGCATCTACGCCATCGTGCGCCATCCACAAGGCGGCACGGCCTGGCTATTGATCAACCTGGGCGTTATGTTGATCGCGCAGCATTGGACCAGCGTGCTCCTGGGCCTGGCTTCGCTGGTGTTGGTCTACCTGGACATCTTCAAAGCCGACCAGTATTGCATCGAGAAATTCGGCGATGCCTACAAGCGCTATATGGAAAGGGTGCCCAGGGTGAATCTCGTGGCGGGCATCATCCGGCTGGTACAGCGTCGGAAGAGAGAATCAGGAGTATGACAATGAATGCTAAACAATCGCGTTGGTTCACCTGGTCGCCGAACGGCGACATGCTCGTGGCGTTGCTTACCGAGATCGCGATGATCGCAGCCTACTGGACTACCACCCACCTGTTGAGCGGTGGATGGGACGGCGTGCTCGTCTTTGGCGTGTTGACCAATCTGGGTCTCAATGTGCTGTTCCCAATGTGGTGGATCGCCTACTACCGCGGACAGCCGCTGAGTGAACTGGGCATCACGACGCGGCACTGGCTCCCCAGCCTGCTCATCGGCATTGGTCTCGCTGCTTTCTCCTCGTTGGGGTTGCGGCATAAGGCGGCAGGTATGGACTGGCTGCCCCACGTGCTCTTTAACGCCGTCATCCTATGGGAGCCATTCTTCGTCTTCAGTTGGCTGCAAC
>JAUWOI010000321.1 GCA_030612185.1 Anaerolineae bacterium | reverse complement strand
CCCGGCATCACTACGTCCGTGAGCACCAAGTCTATCCTTCGACTGCGCTCACCGCCACGAGTACTCGCGGTGGCAGGCCGGGCCCTTCGACTGCGCGCACCGCCCCGCCGGCCCCGCGAGTACTCTCGCAGTGGAGCCCCGCCACGAGCCCCGCCACGAGTACTCGCGGTGGTACTCGCGGTGGTACTCGCGGTGGTACTCGCGGTGGTACTCGCGGTGGTACTCGCGGTGGTACTCGCGGTGGCAGAACAGTCCCCCTCCGCCGACCGGTAGATCTGCAGCGCTTCCTGCCCGTTCGCCGCCGCCAGCACCCGGTAGTTTAGCATCTCAAGCGCATCGCTCAACGCTTCCCGGGCGCCGGGGTTGTCCTCTACGACCAAGATGGTCTCTCCATGTCCTTCTGCCGGTGCCGGCATTTCGCGCGGCAGTGCCTCCGGCGCAGACACCGGCAGAGCGGGCAGGTATATGACGAAGGTCGCCCCATGCCCCAACTCACTCTCCACGTCAATCTCGCCCCCATGTTGCTTGACAATGCCGTACACCTGCGCCAGCCCCAACCCCGTCCCCTGGCCAACCGGCTTGGTGGTGAAGAACGGCTCAAACATGTGCGGCAGCACGTCGGGTGGAATGCCTGTCCCGGTGTCCGCTACCGTCACCTGTACCCATTCCCCAGCCTCCATTTCGGGCAGTGGCGCTTCCTGACCATCCTTGATCCGTATCCGCTCCAATCCGATACGCAGTTCCCCACCTTCCGGCATCGCGTCCCGCGCGTTCAGCGCCAGGTTTATCATCGCCTGCTGTACACGCGTCGGATCGGCGTTCACCGTGTACTCGTCCGGCCCGTACGCCAGGACGATCTTGATGTTCTCCGGCAGCGTAGGTTCCAGCAGTTTTGCCAGTTCCTTCAGAAACGGGAGCAGGTCCAGTGGCCGCCGTTCGAGCACCGAGCGCCGGCTGAAGTCCAGGATCTGCTGGGTCAGGTCGGCCGCGTGCCGGGCCTCATGGTTGATCGTGATCAGTCGCTCGCGGTCGCGGGAGGACAGGTCCGACGTCCGCAACATCATCTGGGCATATAGGATGATCGAGGCCATGGTGTTGTTAAAATCGTGGGCGATGCCGGCCGCCAGTTGGCCCACGGCGGCCAGCCGCTCTTGCTGCCGCAGTTGCTTCTCCACGCGCTTGCGCTCGGTGATGTCGGTGTAGATGGCCACCATCCCGATCACTTCACCCACAATCAAGATCGGAGAGCCGGCCCCGATGACGTCCACCGGGGAGCCGTCCTTCCGGTAACGGACCATCTCGGTCAGCGGGAGATTCCCCCCGGCCAGGATTTGCCGGGTCAAACCGGTCGCTTCCTCGAACACGTTGGCGTCAGGCCCGGTGATCAGGTCATCAATGTTCCGCCCGACCACCTCCTGCCGGGTATATCCAAACAGCCTCTCCGCCCCCAAGTTCCACTCCAGGATATTGTGTCGGGCGTCCAGGGTGACGACGGCGTCGGGGGCACAGGCCAACACGCTCTCCAGGTACGACCGGCGCTCCTCGATTTCGCGCTCCGCCCGCTTGCGCTCGGTGATGTCCTCCATGCTGCCTTCGTAATAGAACACATCTCTCCTGTCACTACGGACGGCCTGCACCGTATTCCGTACCCAGATGACCGTGCCATCATACCGGCGAAACCGCATTTCGAGATCACGCGCGAGCCCTTCCCGCTCCAGCAGTGCTTGCTGGCGCTCGTAATCCTCGGCGTCCACGTACAGATCAAGTGCGTTGACCGCCATCAGCGCCCGCCGGTCTGGATAGCCCAGCATCTGTACCAGGGCAGGGTTGGCGTGGAGGATGAGCCCTTGCGGTGTCATACGGTAGAGTCCCACGGGTAGGCCCTCGAACAGACTGCGGTACCGTTGCTCGCTCCTCCGCACCGCCTCCTCCGTCCGTTTACGCTCGGTGATGTCTGTGACAATAAGCCCAAGGCCCTCATCTACTTTGAAAGCCCTCACAGTCAAGCGCCTATCCCCAAACTTGGGATGAGGAACAACGTCTTCAACGTAGAACGGCTTTCCGGTCTTTATGACTTCCAGATAACTGTCATATCTACCCGTCTCCTCAAGACCGGGCATGACGTCCAGGATGTTCTTTCCTATTAGGTCCTCTTTCTTGGTCCCAGTTGGATGATATTCTAATGCAGCATCATTGATGTCAACAATGTTCAGTTCTGAATCGAAAAGAATGAAACTGTCGGGCGCCGAGTCCATGAAAGCACTTAATCGTTCCTCGCTCTCCCGCAGCGCCTCCTCCGCCCGCCTGCGGGTTTCCAGCCGCTCGCGGAAGGCCAGGCCATACGCCATGAGCAACTCCATCAACGGCGACGAGATACGCCGGGCGGCGTCCAGCAGGGTCATGTCCGGCCGCTCCCGCGCCAGCCGTTCCAACGCCTGCTCGTGTATCTCAGCGATATCCTCGGGCGGGACGTCGGCCAGTACCAGTTCACGGCCCCAATCCGCCGCCGCTGCCAGATATTTTTCCTCCGGGCTGGCAACGTAGGCCTTGAGCAGCCTGAAGTATTCATTCTTGGTAAATCGTTCCGCCATCATGCCCCCTCTCCATCACCTCTTTTGCCTCTCGCACTGTCGTCCAATCGCTTCCAGCAGGAGATCAGCATCGGGGAGGCCGCCTTCCCACCTAGCAGTCTGTCGGAGAGACACCCCGAGGGACTGGAGTCGAGGCTTTAGCCGGATAAAAGGCGTCAATTTCCGACAAAACCGGCTGAAGCCTGGATTCCGGAACGCCTCTCCGACAAACTGCTAGTCGGCGAGAGGCAACCTGACCGTGAAGGTGCTCCCCTGCCCTTCCTCACTTTGTACCTCAATGCTGCCCCCGTTAGTCTCCACCAGGCTCCTGGAGACTGCCAGCCCCAACCCGATGCCCTTCGCCCTGGTGGTGAAGAGTGGCTCGAAGATCTTCTCCAGGTTCTCCTCAGGGATGCCGCAGCCGGTATCGGTGATGGTGATGAAGATAGAGATTAGAGATTGGAGATTAGGGATTGGAGATTGGAGGTTGGAGATTGGAAATTGATCACTGGACACCGTGGCGGCGATAGTCAGGCGACCGCCTTCCGGCATGGCCTGGTACGCGTTGGTGGCCAGATTGCCCAGCACCTGCCCCATCTGCCGGGGGTCTACGAACACGGGGGGCAGGTCCGAGGGTATCTGGGTGGTCACCTCCACATCCTCGGGCGGAGGTCGCTTCTCCAACATCTGGGAAACCAGAGCGGAGACGGCTATTTTCTCCTTTTCGGCTGCCCTGGTGCGCGAGAGGTTTAGGAGGTCGGAGACGATTTTCTCCGCACCGCGGACCTCTGAGGAGACGATGTCCAGGTATTCCCTGGTGGTCTCGCTGGCGTCGGAGAGGGTCATCTGGAGGAAATAGATGGCGTTGGAGATCACGCCCAGAGGATTGCGCAGCTCGTGGGCCACCCCGCCGGCCAGTTGGCCGAGGACGGCGAGTTTCTCCCGGCGAACCAACCGCTCCTGCACCGCTCGAAGCTCTCTGGTGCGCTCCTCTACCATCTCTTCCAGATGCTCAGAATACTGCTTCAGCGCCTTCTCCCGTGCGCGGAAGGCCAGGCCATACGCCATCAGCAGTTCCATCAGCGGAGCCGAGATGAGCCGGCCTGTGTCCAGCAAGGTTATGTCCGGGTGCTCCCGTGCCAACCGTCCCAGCGCCTCCTCGTGTATCTCGGCGATATCCTCGGGCGGGACGTCGGCCAACACCAACTCGCGGCCCAGGTCGGCGGCCTCGAGCAGGTACGATTCCTCCGGTCCGGTGACGTAGGCCGCGAGCAGATCGGAGTATTTATTTTTGACAGATTGTTCCGTCACTGCATGACCTCGCTTATGAGCACCAGCACCGCCGCATCGTCCATCTCGCGACCTAGCCATGGAGGACGCGCTCCACCTGGCTCCCATTCCCGAACAAGGGTTATCAGGCAAAAGCGAATACATCCACGGTGACGGACCTAACCGGGTGGGTCTCACCGTGTACCATCTGCCGGATTTCTTCAGTAACTTGGCGACTAAAGGTAGGCTCACCACAACGTGAGCAAACTTTGGCTGGAATGTTTTCCACTAAAACCCACTTGTCGCCAATTTGGAAAACCTCTTTCACCAACGTTTCGCGGGCTTTTGTACCACCGCAAATGTGGCATTGAAACATTTTTACCTCCGTTGGGTATAGTTGTACCACTCTTGTTCATCTGGTTCATATAGAGTGATGATTTTTACCAATAGTGTATCGAGATACGAGACCTGCAAATGTAGAGGGCGATTGTTTGCTGTAAAGCCGAGCAGCAAGCAACTAGGACCATATTTGTCGGCAGGGTAATCCTCGATAATCTCAGCCTTCTTGCCAGCCTGACTTATCTCTAACTCACTGATATTGCGTTCAACCGCGCGTCTAAAGGCGTGGCGGCTAAATTCAAACTGCCCCAAAGATATCTGTCTGCGAATCTGTGCCAAAGTTTTCATCACGATGCAAATATCTCCTCTACATAGCCTTCAAGCAGCCTGAATCATCTATTCTGAATCGTCTGCTCCATCATCACATTACCTCGTTTCTGAACACCAGCACCGCCGCGTCGTCCGTCTCGCGGCCCCAGTCGCGCAGAATCCTCTCCGCCAACCGCTGCACGTCCCCACGCAGCGCGTCTCCGTAGGCCAATAGGTCACAGCGCTCTTTGATGCCATCGCTGACCAGGATCACCAGGTCGCCCGGATGCAGTTCCACGGTCTCGGACGTCAGTTTCCGGTAGCCGCCGCCCACGATGCCATAGTTGCTGGACAGACAGACCAGGGAACGCGCACTCTGTACAATCACGGCGCGCGTGTTGCCGATCCCGGCGTAGGTTAGCGTCCCCGCGTCCTCGTCAATGACACCGATGCCCATGGCCACGCCCCGCGTGCGGCGCAGCGCCAGGTCGCAGCCGGCAAAGACGTCCACCAGCGGTTCCGCCAGGTGGAGGGCGACGTACTCCACTGCTGCCTGAGCCGCCCGCTCCGCGTCCTCCCCGTGGCCCAACCCATCCACGATGCAGAGCGTAGCCTTGCCGCCTTCTTGCCAATAGGCGCACTCATCGCCGCAATGTGTTTCACCGAGAAAAGCCCGTTTCGTGATTGCTACTTGCATGGCTGCCACTTCCTGGCCACAATTCGCGTCCCAACGCCCACCGTAGACGTGATCTCGAATTCATCCATCAGCCGTTTCACACCGGGCAGGCCGCCACCCAGTCCGCCGCTGGTGCTGAAGCCGTCCTGCATTGCCTGTTCCACGTCTGGGACGCCGGGGCCATCGTCCTCGGCGACGACCTCGATACCGATCTCCCCTTCCCGCTTGAGGGGGGTGAGAGTGATCGTGCCACCCCGGCTGGCGTGGAAGAAGAGGTTGTTGGCCAGTTCCGAGACGGCAGTGGCCACGTACGAGGTCCTTGTCTGGCCGAAGCCGACCGCCTCGGTCAGCGCCACGGCCGCCCGCCGTGCCTGCGCGATGTGATATTCCTCGGTCACCGGGACAACTACCGGCGCTGACGTTCCACGTTTGACGTTTGACGTCTCACAGCCTCCGCCGCTTCATCACAACCGTAACCCTCGTA
>JAUWOI010000121.1 GCA_030612185.1 Anaerolineae bacterium | reverse complement strand
CCCAACTCCACCGGGACCTGTATATAAGACCCAGTAATTGTCGCCCACTGGCGCGTGCACGCCACTGGTGACCAGTTCCACCAGCAGTGGCCCAGGGGGTACGCGTTTCGCAAAGTTGACCGCGTTGCAAAGCGTAGTCGCGTGGACGGCACCCTGAGGGCTCAGTTTAGCCAGCTCGGGAAACATATCGGCAATCAACTGGCTCAACGAAAGCCTCTGCTCGTGTGTATGGGCCCGCACCGTATCCATCACTTCGGGGGTTTCACCTGCCACGACAACCAACTCGTCGTGCTCACAAGCAATGAGCCTCTTACGCATCTCAAAGGCCAACCGGCCATCCACTGGCGATGCAACCCATACCCATTCCCGCCTGGGGCGGCGGCGGCGCCGTTGAATTACGACTGTTCCCGGCCTCTTACCTCGTGCCAGCTCCAGGTAGGCTCCTGTGGGCACATCATACGTCCTGTACCACTCCTCCAGGCCATAGACGTAGCGCCCTTCGCCCACAACCCAACCTGGCATCTCCGCGCCCGTCTCGCCATCCACGAAGGTGAAACGAATACGCTGTGCACGGCCGGTCGGGAATACGCGTGCCAGTCGACTCGAAAGCGGCAGGGTGCCGGATCTCCAGTGTGGATAGGTCAGCACGATCGTTACTGGCTCAGGCACATCGGCAGGACTGCCCAGATTCGACCACTCGTCGTCCAGTTCCCGCTCCAATGCCAGCATCTCACTGGTCAACAGCGCAGGGTTGTAGTCCAGAGGCTCATACTGTAGCCAGGAGGGAACTGATCGCACGCCTTCAGGTTCCAGACGACACAAGAACCAGAGCACCTCGCCCGCCGGCCCTACCTCGTCGAAACGCTCATCCTCCTGAAGCGCATAGTTCAGCGAGAAGACGCGCAACTGAGTGGTAATCTCCTCCGGTAATTCCAGATCACCCAACAGCGCGTCCGTTGGCAGCGGGCCACCTCCTGCCATGTCGAGCACAGCCTCCGCCAGGTTCAGGTGTCCAATGTTCACTTCCACCAACAGGTCCCTGCGGAACCACTCGCCGGCCAGACGGACGAAATCGGCCTCGGCTTCAAGGCGTTCCTCCAGCGCCGCACCAACCTGTGGGCCGTACAGCGCGGCCAGTTCCTCTGGAGAATGCGATTCGGGACCACCCACCGTATCAGCCCGCATTTCATGATTGAGCGGATGGTCAACTACCAATTCGGACGCAAACTCGCGCCTCTCGTCTTTCCCAAACTCCACCTGGATGACTTGGAACGAACCATATTCGGGGTTGTGGCCAGATCGCACACTAACAACTTCCCCTACCCGATAGCCCAGTACCGGGAAGACCACCTGCTCACCCACTTCGTAACCGCGCCTGGGCTGATATGGGGAGCCCTTGGACAGCGCACGCGCTATGAGCGCTTCTTCCTCTTGGCAGCGGTGCAAGATCAGGGCCTGACTCAATTCCTCTGCCGAGCGCGGCAACTCGTCTTCGACGAGCAATGTGCTAAGGTATTGAAGATCGTCAGGAGTAATTGTGAACTCGTCCCCCCAATAAGCAGGGTCCTGAGTCTTTCGCTGAATCAAAGCCGTCTCCTAAGATGCGGGTCACCTACCGGCAGGATTATACCAGGCTTATGCCAGTTTGACAAATATGCCAACTTGAGGCAAACTATGAGACCAAAGAGACAAGGTGCAGAGGCAAAATGTAGGAGGCAAAATGCAAGATGAGAGATCACACCACCCTGGTCTGACCACGGTTCACGTCACACAAGGGCTTCTGAGAGCCCAGGTCATTAAAACCAAGTTGGAAGACGCGGACATCCCCGTGCTACTCAACTATGAGAGCGCAGGGCCAGTCATTGGCATCACAGTGGACGGTCTGGGAGAAGTGCACATCCTGGTGCCGGTCAGGTACGCCGATGAGGCGCGGGCGCTCATTAAGAATGAGGACGAGAATGAGAACGAGTGACCCACCAACTGCCAACAACTGACTGCTAACCACCAATCGCCAACTGCCCGGGCCAGAGATAGAATTCTTCCAGCCACTGCAGGCCATTCACACTGTTACCGCCAACCCACGTCTCCCAATGCAGATGTGCGCCCGTGGACAACCCTGTGTTGCCTACCCTGCCAATCAGATCACCTGGCGCAACCTGCTGTCCTACCTGCACTTCGATGGTCGAAAGATGCCCGTAGCCCGTCAAAACGGACCAGCCGTGGTCTACCACGACGGCGTTGCCCCACAAGACCATTGGCTCAGCCAACACCACAGTACCCGCAGCAGATGCGTGCACCGGCGTCCCAGTTGGCGCCCGGAAATCCACGCCGCTGTGGTAACTGGTGTACGGGCCGCCGTTGTAGGAACGATGAGCACCAAAGTAGGCTGAAATGGCCCCCACGCAGGGACGTTGAAAGGGCACCGCCCAGAATCTCTCTGGAGTAAAAATGTGGCGCACTGCATCAAAACGCTCGCGATCCCTGGCAACGGCCGCTGGATCGAGCAGGCTGGTTCGGCCAGCGGAGACATCAATCCGCTCATAGCCAAAGCGCCCGGCTTCTACCACAACCCCCGTGGTGATCATCGTGCTTCGCTCTTCGCCATCCACGGCTGCCAACTCCAGTTCATACAGGCCCGGTTCCGTAAGCACGTGCACCCCCACCAACCCATAGTACACGTCTCCCTCCTCAGCAAAATGCACTTCCTGTCCAAATAGCCTCCCCTGGAGTGTGACCGGTTCCGTCGTGTGCACCACGACGACCATGGTTGTCCCCTGAGCCACTGGTAGCGGCTGCACCTCGACAAAGACAAAGGGCTCAGGCAACAGGCCCGACCCTTCGCCAGGGACCATCAGTTCCTGCCCCGGGTAGATCAGTGTCGGGTTCGCAATATGACTGACAGCCATCAACGTCCAGGGCGAGATACCATAGCGCAGCGCGATGCGGAGCAGTGTATCGTCGGAACGCACGATGTAGAATATCCCCTCGCTGGCAGGTACATCAGATGTTGGCACCCGGATGACCTGCCCTGCGTGGATGACGTTAGGAGAGAGCAACCCATTGACCTGGGCAAGCGTCTGCCAAGTGGTATTGTAACGCCGGGCGATAGAGGCCAGCGCGTCGCCCGCCTGAACCACGTAAGGTGCTGTCTCCTCCACGCTGACGTCTACTTGGCCGCCAGGAATAGCAAGCCGCTGACCGGCGTAAATCCGTCGCGGGTCAGAGATACCATTAGCGTGGGTAACGGCATCCACCGTCAGACCGTACCGCCGGGCGATGGAGAAAAGCGTCTCTCCTCGTTGCACAATATGCACGGTCGTCTCCGGCAGCGGTCCGCCCGATTGGGGCCTTCGGCTACGCTCAGGCCAGGCCTGCACCGGTGCCGCCAATGTCCCAGCCAATAGCAAAACGACCAGCACCATCACTATCTTTCGTCTCATCAGACTACCCTCCGAAGCGCAATTGATCCCCTATTCGCACCCGCTCCAGCAAACCCGGCGGCCCCTCCAGCACATCCCGCGCCGGCGCACTGGGGACGTAGAGCGGGCGGAAGGGACGGGCCATCCGGACATCCACCACCCGCCCGCCTCCGTCCAGCCATACTGCCGCAATGGGAAAAAAAACAAAGAACATATGGATGGCCGCGTCGGCGCGGCTCTCCCGGCGTCCCACCAACAGCAACCCCTCGTCATCGCCCAGGTGTCGCCGGAAGGTCAGCCCCCGCAGACGGCAGAGAAAACTGGCGCAGCGAGACACGCGCCCCAGCAGCCGCTCGCCCTGCGTCTCGTTCCACGCCGCCAGCCACATTGCCACCAGCCATCAGCCCCCTTTGAACACCACAGGCAGGAATAGCATGTTGGGACTCACTCCGAACATCAACCCTTTATTGGCCCCCAATGCGACGTTACCTGCCTCATCCACCGCCTGCACGAAGTAATTCAGCCTGTGGGACAGAACCTCCAGTTCACCCAGCCACAGATTGCTCACAGCACCGCGCACCAGGTCCATCGTCCTCCACCGCTCACCGTCCTCCTCGTAAGCGATCACTACCCGATGGACTCCCCCCCCGTCGTCCGATACAGTGGCCTTGAAGTGGAGTGTGTCAGTCATCCACTCCACCTGTACATCCCAGATGATCGGCGGCAGGAAATCCTCATTGCTGTCCTCAGAATAGTAGATCAGCAGTTCCAGATCATTGTATAGCCGTTCCACCCCACCCTGCTGCCTGTACTGTCCCGGCACGACCACCAGCCGGTCCCGGTCGCCGAAGCGGTTGACCATGAAAGGCTTGGCCGGGAACCAGCCCGTGGCGTCGAAGTCGGGCTCTGGCAGGACCACGTCGGTGATGGGGCGGGCGATGAGAGGATCGAACCCACTCTCGACACCATAACTGCCGGCCACGAGCAACGCTCCGTGTGCGATGGTCCCCGCTGGCCCTGTCACCGGCACCGTGGCCCGGGGCTGGACCGGACGGCCCGGCCCGGCCCACACCTCGCCGCCGACGCTGTAGTAACTGCCGTTGGCGGTATCCCGTCGCGTCAGCTCCGGCTGCACGGTCACGCTCACCGTCCACAAGCCGCCCAATGCTCCGGTTGGCTGCGGCGACGACACGCTCGCGTTCACGGCCCCAGTTGGCATCTCAGGCGAGGGCACCGTCACTCGATACATCGGCAGGCCATAAAAAACGGACTCAACGAGCGCCTTCTCGTGGTAGAGGCTCATGCCGCCGCTGGGCAGACTGCCGACGTACCGCTGCTTGGCCCGCACGAAAGCCTGTCCTGCCGGCACGTTCGGCTCCCGCCCCAACTCCTGAGCAAACATCCACATCAGCATCTCCGACGCCTCGATAGCGTCGTCCATCCCGTAGCCATATCCGGTGTTGCCCACCCAGTAGCCACCCCTGCTGGCCAGCGCTTGCGGGAGGTCAGGGCTGGTGGATGCATTGATCACGTCGCCGTCGGGCACGTTCAGCCCGGCGTGGCAGCCCATAGAGAAACCCAAAGTGCCTGAAAGATTGCCCGTGGCACTGAGGATGTCGGTGTTGTTCAAATAGCCGGCTGTGGCATCCGCAGGGATGGCCCGCCAGTGCTCGAAGTGGGCATTGACCGAGGCCAGGTCGGGGGCCGTATTCGGCCAGGCCGTCCGCAAGTCGTCGGCAGTCCAGTCCTCGGAAATGAGAACGTCTGTGCTGAGATCCAGATCACCGAAGGTGTCGCTTATGGCAACGGCGCTATCCGTCAGGAAATCGTAGCCGGTGGCCAGGGATGTCGCCGCTGCCAGCACCTCGCCTGTCCGGTAGGCTTCAATCAGCCCCTGGATCTCCGCCGGCGTCTCCACCAGCCGTCCGACGGCCAACTCCGGCATCCACAGCACCCGCCCGCGTGTCAGCAGCCCCTTACCTGGCAGCGTGCCATAGAAGTCATCGGTGAGAATGTAGCCCTGGTTGAAAGCAGCAAAGAGCGCCCCCAACCTTGCCTCCAGATCACCCTGATACGCCCGTTCGTTGGCGATCGTGGTCTGGTCGGGCAGGCGACGGAATGGGATCTGCTCATCGCCACCCACCAACACGACGTAGGAGACGGCGGAGTGGTCAGCCAGGGTAGGACTGATGATCTCATCCCGGATCGTTTCGGCAACTTGGTTGGCCTGCCCGACCGTGCAGTATTGGCTGTTCCACGAAGCGTAGGTACTGGAGACGACAGGATTGGCGTCCACCGGTACCACCAGCCCCCGCACGCTGTTCAGGTCGGCCAACCGCCCCAGCGTGTCCGAGAGAGCATTGGCCTTAGTAATTCCGTATGTCCGATCCAGCCGGGTCTTGTTGTAGAGAATGAGCGTCTGCGGACCGTCCGCGCCGACCGATGCGCCTGGGTAGACAGCCCTGGGCTGCATGTGCACGTAATCCGGCACCCACCTACATGCCTCCGTCCCAGCCAGGGGGGTTGCCTCCACCCGCAGCCGGTAGGGCTTCGCCGAGTGCTCGCCGTTGGAGGAGAAAACCAATACGTAGTACCAGCCGGGTTCGACGGCGATGGTGCGCGCCACCTCTTCCTCAACACCCTCATTGGCCGAGATAGCCGCCCACTTGCCGATGACTGCCCACTTGCCGATAGCCGCCCACTTGCCAATGGCTGCCCACTTGCCGATGGCCGCCCACTTGCCAATCGTGTCCAGGTTCCCTTCTGCGTCCACGTCCCCGCCGTCGGCCAATTCTCCCATCACCTGGCTGGCCGGGACCGGACTGGGTTCGGTCAGGTCGGTGAAGAGAACCAGATCATAGTCAGCCGGCAACCGGTCAAGCGTAATCGTGAGCAGCGATGGATCCTCGATCTCGAACTTGTACCAGTCGGGATCATCAGGATGACTGATGAATGAGGTGATGGACATACCGGCGGCGATTGGATACGCATCAGCGTCGGAATCGTTGGGCTCGTAACTATCCACCGGCGGCAAGCCCACGACCATCTCCTCGACGACGACGGCGATGTCCATGTGCGCGAAAACGTGCGCCGAACCTTCGAAAGTGGGACCCAGGTCGGGCATCATCCCCTGGTCAAAGCGCAGGCCGACGTGTTGGGTAATCTCGCCCGTGTAACTGAGCACCTGCTTGCCATCCAGGTCGTAGAACTCGACGGTGACGAGGTTGAGAGGCCCTTGTGACCAGACAGTGAAGGCAGTGTGCCTGTCGGGATAACGGACGACGTTCGGCACAAAAAACTCGTAGCCACTATAGCCCTCGAGGCTGCTGTAGCCAGCGGCCGCCATCCCCCAGTCTGAGAACGCCACCATGCCGGCCGTCTCTGACCCAGCAGATCGCACGGATCCATGCCACCAATCACCAGGGAGAGAGACATCCTCTAGGGAGCGGACGACCCGTTCTCGCGCTTCCAGTGGGTGGACTTCACGATTATCCAGCGACCCATCACCGGCGAAGTGGAAGTCCAACGTCCGCGACATCTGCGGGCTGTCGCTCAGATTATACAGAGCGATCTGCGTTGGCGGGCGTTCGCCCCGCTCGACCCAGGGCAGTACTGCCTCGTAGGAGAGCATCCCCTCCCACGGAGTGAGTGCCATAGCCTTGCCGTCCGCCTCATTCAGCACTACCACAGCGATAGGCAGTGTGCCGGTTACGTGCGCCCACCCTTCGAAGCCGGGCGGGAGCGACGTGTTGTCAACGAGCACATCGTAGACCCAGGTACCGTGATCGTCCAGTACCAGGTGGACACTCCCGTTATCCATGCCCGCCCGATCGTAGAATCGGATGTACACATCGTTCGATGGGCCGCCGTGGTTAAAGACGACAATGCGCGAATTCCACGCCCCTGCCCCCTCCCTGCGTATCTGCGGGGCGATGAACTCACTCCCTCCCTCAGGTGTACGGTAGGCCATCATGTCAACAGCAGGGTCCGACTCGTTCAGGATTTCAGCGCTGCATGCCAGTGGTTGGTCGGATTCCACAACAGCCGCACCGGTGAAAACCCCTGTCACCAAATCTGAGACCGGATAGACTCTCCGCGTATTCGGCGGGACGACTACGTCACCTACGACGACGATGGGGGATCCACCATCACTCCCTATACCATTGTAGAGACTGATAGTGATGCTCGCCGTGTTCCACGACGAGGCATTCTGGAAGTACAGCCTGGTAGACCAACCCCCAGGGTTGTGCTGGGCGAAAGGGAAATAACAAACAGACGACATAGCCTGCCAGTAACTGGTTGCCTCGTAAGCCGCGACGCCCACCGGATTGGGACTGGTTTGCTCCAGGAAAATGGGAGTGCCAGCAGCCAGGACCGGTGAACTCTCCCACTGCAAGACCATCACCGAGAGCGTTACCAGCAGTAATCCAATACCAATGGCCAATGTCAACGTCAACCCGCGATTCATCTGTAATCTCCTTGCCCACCCCATTCACTGTGTTATTCAGGTTCCAAGAGCAACAAGGTCTTCGCTTCCTCCAGGTCCAACTGCGCGCCCAGTTGTGCGAAAACCTGCACGGCTTGTCGGGCCAGTTCCCTCCCCGCCTCCTCCTCGCCTAGTTGTACGCGCAACCGCGCCAGTTCCAGGTGCGCCAGCGCCGCCTCGTAGCGATTCCCCACCTCCCCCGCGATCTCCAACGCCAATTCCAAGGCTTGCTCAGCCGGAGCAAACTCGCCCAGTTCCCGTCGTGTGCAACCTACCACCCGGCAGGCTCGTCCCTCATCCAGCCGCAACCCATGCGCCTGGGCATAGTGGAGCGAACGGTCTGCATGCTCGGCGGCCTGGGTAAACCGCCCCTGACCAAGCGACACTTCAGCCTGGTGGCAGTAGAGTTCGGCCAAGAATTCCTCAGAGCCGATCTCCTCAAAAAGGACGAGGCTGCGCGCTAGGTGCTCTTCTGCCTGCTCCCAATCCCCCTCCCGCGCGGAGACCGCCCCCAGGTTGTTGTGCAACAGTGCCATACCGTAGACCATTCCCCACCGCTCTGCAATCTCCAACCCCGCCTGATACTCCTTCCGCGCAGCAGCCAGTTTGCCCCGCACCAGATAAATCTCGCCCAGGTTGCAGGCCACCATAGCCTGCCCCTCCGCATAGCCGACCCTCTCCACGATACCCCTCGCAGCGGCGTAATGCTGCCCGGCCAGTTCCCAGGCATCCTGATCGTCGTAGGCCATCGCCAGGTTGTTGTGTGCCTCAGACTGGCCAAGCAAGTTGCCCCGCGCCTCGTACATCTCCAGACTGCGTTGACAATGGACGATAGCCGCGCCCACGTCGCCACGACGACGCAGAATCGCACCCAGAGAGTAGTTTCCTTGCGCCAGGGCCTCTTCGTCTCCCAGTCGCTCAGCGATCTCCAGGCTTTTCTCACACCACTCGCTCGCAAGACCATTCTCCCCCTGCCGATAGAACACACCGGCACCCAACCGATAAAGCCGGGCGTCTTCCACGGTGTCCTCAATGCCCGATATACTCAGCCCCTGCTTCAACCAGCCAAAAGCCGCCGTGTAATCCCCCCTGGGCTCATATGCCTCGGCCGTCTTGCGGCACAGTTCGGCCAGCCGGCGGTCCCGCTCCGACGACGGAGGCTGGGCCTCAACCACAGTCCACGCCGCCTCCAGGCTGCTCAACGCCTCGTCGTAGCGACCGACAATGGTCAGCACCTCGCCCAGCCTCTCGTGGGCTTCCAGTCGTTTCTCCTCGCACGGCTCATCCAGTTCCGCCGCTGCCTGCAGCGCCCGCCGGAAATTGGCGGTAGCCGCCTCATTGGCGTACTCCCGCTGCGCCTTGCGGCCAGCCACCAGCGAGTAGGTCAGCGCCTTGCGCCAGGTCCGCCCGTGGAAGAAATGGTGGGCCAGGAAACCTGGCCGCTCGCTCAATGCCTCTCCTGCCTGCGCCTCAATGAACTCCCCCACCCGGCAGTGCAATTCGCGACGCCGCGCGTAGGAGAGGCTCTCATAGGCCACGTCCTGCGTCAGCGCGTGCCTGAACATGTAGACCGGTTCCGGTTCGGGTAGTTCCAAGAGTACCAAACCCACCGCGCCCAGCCGGTTCAACCGCCAAGGCAATGTGCCGTCCAGATCGCCGTAGGGATAGACACCATCCAGTACCTGCGTGCTGAAGACCCGCCCGATGACCGAGGCCACCTGCAGCACCCGCCGGTCAATCTCCTCCAGACGGTCTATGCGGCTCTGGATGACACCGTGGATCGTATCGGGCACGCCGGCCTGATCTGGGTCAGCGACCAATTCCCAACGTCCATCATCCCGCCTCAGCACCCCGGCGTCCATCAACGCTCGCACCACCTCTTCGGTGAAAAA